>NZ_JBSFDF010000044.1:0-67167 GCF_053593795.1 Streptomyces sp. NPDC002104
GGGGCGGGGGGGGCGCCGGCCGGGCCCGCCGCCGCCCCGCATGACCCGGCCCCCCCCGTACCAAACCCCGGCCCGGGGCGGCGCCCGCCGCCCGGGGCAGTGGCGTTTCCCGGGGGCCGGGCGAGCCCCGGCGCCGCCTAGCGGACCAGCTTCAGCTGGAGCTTCACCAGGGTCCGCAGGTCCAGGCCGAGGCCGTCGGTGAGGTAGCCGTACAGGCTGCCGTAGTCGGCCTCCATCTGCGCGGTCGCCGCGTCCAGATAGTCCTGGCGGACCTCCTGGAGCGGGATCAGCAGATCGGGGTTCTGCATCCGGCCGGACGCCTTGATCCCGGCCCGCACCTGGGCGTCGTACGCCGCGCGGAAGGTGTTCGACGCCAGGTAGTCGCGCTCGGCCGTGGCCTTGGGGACGGCCAGGGCGCTCAGCAGGACGTAGCTCATCCAGCCCGTCCGGTCCTTGCCCGAGGTGCAGTGGTACAGCAGCGGGCCCTGCTTGCCGTCGGCGATCTCGCGGAGGGTGGCCGCGAACTGCGCCCGGTTGCCGGGGCTGGTCACGAACGCGCGGTACACGTCGCGCATGTACGCCTCGCCGCGGCCCCCGCCCAGCATCTGCTCCTGCTTCACGGGATCACCGCTGCCTATCGCGGACATCAGCAGCCCGTACAGGCCGTTGTCGTCGACCGGGCGGGCGGTGGAGGCCAGACCGGCGGGCAGCTTGTCGGCGCCGTCGTACTGCACCTCCATGGGGATGCGGAAATCGAGGACCTTCGTGAGGCCCAGACCGCCCACGGCCGTGATGTCCGAGGCGGTCAGCTTGCCCAGTGCGTCGGCGCGGTAGACCAGTCCCTGACGAACCCGGCCTCCCGTCCATGTGCGGTAGCCGCCGAGGTCGCGGACGTTGACCGCGCCCTGGAGGGGGATCTGGCGGATCGTTTCCGTCGGCTGCGGGTGCGCGGGGTGGCGCGAGGTGGACACACTGCCGGCCGGCGCGGCGTGCGCGGCGGCCGGCAGGGTCCCGAGGGCGAGGGCGAGGGCGGAGGCGAGCACCGCGGTCGCCAGGCGGATTCTGGCACGGCTCATCTGGGGCAACTCCTGTAACGGAGAAGGGGGATCACCCTGGTGGTGGCAGGGCGCCGAGCGGATGAGGGGGGAGGGGGGCGTGCTGTGGGGGAGCGAGGCCGCTCAGCCGGTCCAGCACGGCGTGGGCCTCGGCCATGACGCGGGTGACGAGCTCCGCACAGGACGGCAGATCCTCGATCACGCCCGCGACCTGGCCCGATGCCATGACACCGAGGTCCGTACGGCCCTCGACCATGGACGCCTTGAGGAGCATGGGGGTGTTCGCGGCGAGCAGCACCTGGCTCCAGGACAGGTCCTTGCCGTGTTTCATCGCGAGGCCGTCCCGGACCATCTCCGCCCAGGACAGGCCCGACAGCTTCTTGAATCCGGCCGCGTGCCGCACCGCCCTGGCCAGTGCCTTCGCCCGCCCGGCCCGTTCCAGGGAGGCGACGAGCTCGCTGCGCAGCATCCGGTGCGGGAGCCCGTCCACGGCCGTGGTGACGGTGACGTCCTTCACGGTCGCCTTCAGGTACTCGGCCTTCACCGCGTCCGGGACCGTCGAGTCGGAGGTCAGCAGGAACCGGGTGCCCATCGCGATGCCCGCGGCCCCGTAGGCCAGCGCCGCCACCAGACCGCGGCCGTCGCTGAAACCGCCCGCCGCGATCACCGGGATGTCCACCGCGTCGACGACCTGCGGCAGCAGCACGGTCGTGGCCACGTCACCGGTGTGCCCGCCGCCCTCGCCGCCCTGCACGATCACCGCGTCGGCGCCCCACGCCGCGACCTTCTCGGCGTGCCGGCGGGCCCCGATCGAGGGGATCACGACCACGCCCGCGTCCTTGAGCCGCGCGATCAGCTCCTTGGACGGGGCGAGCGCGAAGGAGGCCACCCGGACGCCCTCGTCGATGATCAGCTGGGCCCGCTCGGCCGCGTCCCCGGCGTCCGCGCGCAGATTGACCCCGAACGGGGCGTCCGTACGGGACTTGACCTCGTGCACCGCTGCCCGCAGCTGCTCCATCGTCATGGTCGCCGAGGCCAGGATGCCGAGCGCGCCCGCGTTCGCCGCCCCCGACACCAGGCGCGGGCCCGCCACCCAGCCCATGCCCGTCTGCACGATCGGATGCTCGACCCCGACCAGCTTGGTGAATGCCGTCTCCATCGGCTCAGACCCGCACTTCGCGGTCGCGCAGGCCCTTGGGGTCGATGACCTCGCGGATCAGCCGCAGCTCCTGCGGCGTCGGCTCCCGCGTGTACGGGACCTCCTCGGGGAGGTCCAGCTCGAAGCCGGTCGCCGCCCGGAGCTGCTCCAGGGTGACCCCCGGGTGCAGGGAGACCAGGCGCATGGAGTGGTCCGGGCCGCCGAAGTCGAGGACGCCGAGATCGCTGACCACGCGGGGGAGCCGGTGGAACCGGGTCACCCCGGCCGCCTCCGCGCGGTCGTAGCCGACGCCGCTCACCATGTCGACGCGCTCGACGAACACCCGGGTGGAGTGCTTGGGGATCCAGTAGCTGACCGGATTGTTCAGGGTGTTCACCGGGGCGCCGCGCACGCCGAGGAGCTGGCGCGACGGCTGTTCCCAGTCCCCGATGCAGGAGATGTTCTGGTTGCCGAACCGGTCGATCTGGCTGGCGCCCATCATCACGTGCCGGCGGCCGCCGGTGACCATCGTCAGGTGACGGCGGTACGGGAGCCAGCCCTCGGCCGAGCCGTCCAGCCCGACCAGCATGGCCTCGCCGTCGGTCAGCAGCAGGTCGGGGGAGAAGGTCCGCTTCGCGAGGCGGGCCCCGAAGGAGGGCACCAGGCCCATGGGGCTGGCCAGTACCTCGCCGTTGTCCCGCCAGGCCTCGGCGCAGGCGATCACGCAGTACTCGGCGCGGGACACCGCGGCCGTGGTCGTCGTGGAGGGCGTGCTCACTTCTGCTCCTCGTGCCAGGCCTGGACGGCCGACTGGTAGGCGTGCTCGCTGCCGCCGGAGAGGAAGCGCTCGGCGAACTCGGGCCAGGGGGTGGTCGCGTACAGCTTCTGGAAGGCCTCGTCGCGGCCGTAGTCGGGGGCGCAGGAGGTGAAGTGCGCGCCGTTCGGGGTCTCCACGACCCCGGTGACCGAGTGCCGGCTGACCAGCAGCGACTGCGGCGGCCCGGACTTGGAGAGCTCCGCGGTCTCGACGAGCTGCTCGCAGGAGACGTAGGCGGCGTCGGCGGCCTCGCAGAACAGGTCGTCGAAGTACGGGTCGGGGCCCAGGTACTGGGCGTTGCCGAGCCGGTCGGCGCGGTTGAGGTGGACGAGGGCCGCGTCCATGCGCAGGGCCGGGACCGCGACGAACTCCTCCCCGTCGGCGTACGGGGAGGTGACCGTGCGCAGTTCGGGGTTGACGCGCATGACGTCGGAGCCGAGGCCGGCGCGGACGGGCAGGAAGGGCATCCGGTTGGCGGCCGCGTGCAGGCCCCACATGAACATGGCCTCGTCGAGCTCGGTGAGGGCGAAGGCCCGGCTCTCGCGGGCGGCCCGGTAGTGCGGCTCCAGCGGGATGGAGTCGAGGGTGACGAAGGGGGTGACCAGCTTGCGGATCCGGCCGGCGGCGGCGAGCAGGCCGACGTCGGGGCCGCCGTAGGAGATCACGGTGAGATCGGTGATCTCGGAGCGGAGCAGTGCGCGCACCAGGGCCATGGGCTTGCGCCGCGAGCCCCAGCCGCCGATACCGAGGGTCATTCCGCTGCTGAGGCGGCCGACCGCCTCTTCGGGGGTCATGGTCTTGTCGGTCATGCCGATTCCGCCTTTGCGTCCGTCTTCGCGTCCGTGCTGCCGCTGCCGAAGGTGTCGCGGACCCGGTCGGCCACCCCGCTGAGGTTGGCCTCGAAGGTGAAGCCCTGCTCGAAGCGGTAGCTGCGGCGCACGTCGACGGGGTCGATGCCGTTGATGGCCGCCTTGGCGAGCCGGATGAGGTAGCCGTCCTTCCGCGCGATCTCGGCGGCCAGCTCCAGGGCGGCCGCCCGCAGTTCCTCGCGGGGCACCACCTTCCACACCGAGCCGTGCGCGTGCAGTTCGGCGGCGGTGGCGGTGCGCGAGGTGTAGTACAGGGTGCGCATCATGTGCTGCGGGACGAGCCGGGCCAGGTGGGTGGCCGCGCCGAGGGCGCCCCGGTCCAGCTCCGGCAGCCCGAAGGTCGCGTCCTCGGAGGCGACGATGGCGTCGGCGTTGCCGACCAGGCCGATCCCGCCGCCGAGGCAGAAGCCGTTCACGGCCGCCACGACCGGGACCTCGCACTCGTAGACGGCGGCGAAGGCCTCGTAGCAGCCGCGGTTGGCGCCGATGAGCGAGGCGTGGCCGGTGTCGCGCTGCATCTCCTTGATGTCGACGCCGGCGTTGAAGCCGCGGCCCTCGGCGGCCAGCACCACGCACCGGACCTCCGGGTCGCGGCCGGCCGCGCGCAGGGCGTCGGCGAGGTCGTACCAGCCCTGCACGGGCAGTGCGTTGACGGGCGGGAAGTCGACTGTGACGAGTGCGATGCCCTTGTCGGGGCTTGAGGTGGAGACACCCATGAGCGGATCAGCTACCTTTCCACCAAACATTTGTTAGGTGAGGAAGGTAGCAGCCGATGGAGCTCAACGGGAGGGTTGTCGTCGTCACCGGCGGAACCCGGGGCGTCGGCGCCGGGATCGCGCGGTCGTTCCTCGCGGCGGGGGCCGAGGTCGTCGTCTGCGCGCGCCGGCCGCCTGAGGAACCGGTCGAGGCGCAGGGCCGTACGGCGGTCTTCACCGCCCTGGACCTGCGCGATCCGGCCGCCGTGGAGGAGTTCTTCGGAGCGGTCGCGGCGCGCCACGGGCGCCTCGACTGCCTGGTGAACAACGCCGGGGGGACCCCGTACCGGCTGCTGGGGGAGGGCGGGGCGGAGCGTCACGCACGGGTCGTCGCGCTCAACCTGATCGCCCCGATGACCGCCTCGGTCGCCGCGTACCCCTGGCTCCGGGAGAGCCGGGGCTCGATCGTGATGATCGGCAGCGTCAGCGGGACCCGGCCCTCGCCGGGCACGGCGGCCTACGGGGCCGCGAAGGCGGGCCTGGAGAACCTGGCCCGCTCCATGGCCGTGGAGTGGGCCCCCGAGGTACGGGTCAACTCACTGGTGCTCGGCATGGTGCGGACCGAGCTGTCCCACCTGCACTACGGCGACGACAGCGGGATCGCCGCCGTCGGCGCGACCGTCCCGCTGGGACGGCTGGCGGAACCCTCGGACGTGGGCGAGGCGGCCGTCTTCCTCGCCTCCGGCCGGGCGGCGTACGTGAGCGGGGCGAGCCTGCTCGTGCACGGGGGCGGCGAACGGCCGGCCTTTCTGGATGCGGCAACTGCGAACAAGGAGAGCTGACATGGGACTTGCCGAAGGCCGTGTGGTCATCGTGACGGGCGCCGGACGGGGGCTGGGCCGGGCCCACGCGCTGGCCTTCGCCGCGGAGGGGGCGCGGGTCGTGGTCAACGACCTCGGCGTCGGCCTGGACGGGCTGCCGGGGCCGGAGAGCCCGGCGGCGCAGGTCGTCGCCGAGATCCGGGCGGCGGGCGGGGAAGCCGTCGCGCACGGCGGCGACATCGCGACCACGGAAGGCGCGGCGTCACTGGTCGGGACGGCCGTCTCGGCCTTCGGACGGCTGGACACCCTGGTCAACAACGCGGGTTTCCTGCGCGACCGGATGCTCGTCAACCTGGACGAGGACGACTGGGACGCCGTGATGCGGGTCCATCTGAAGGGGCACTTCCTGCCGCTCAAGCACGCGGCGGCGTACTGGCGGGCCGAGGCGAAGGAAGGCCGCCAGGTCGCCGCCCGGGTCGTGAACACCTCCTCGGGGGCGGGGCTGCTCGGCTCCGTGGGCCAGGGCAACTACAGCGCGGCCAAGGCCGGGATCCTGGGGCTGACCCTGGTGTCGGCGGCGGAAATGGGCCGCTACGGGGTCCAGGTCAACGCGATCGCCCCCGCGGCGCGGACCCGGATGACGGAGCAGACCTTCGCGGACACCATGGCCGCCCCCGAGCCCGGGGCCTTCGACGCGATGGCCCCGGAGAACGTGTCCCCACTGGTGGTGTGGCTGGGCTCCGACGCCTCGGCGGGGGTCACGGGCCGCGTCTTCGAGGCGGAGGGCGGCCGCATCACGGTGATGGAGGGCTGGCGCCCGGGCCCCACGGCCGACTGCGGAACCCGCTGGACCCCGTCGGAGGCGGGCGAGGCCACGACGAAGCTACTGGCACGCTCGGAGCCCCCGCAGCCGGTGTACGGGGCGCGCTGAGACGGGGGCGGGGGCGGGGGCGACGCCCGGGGCCGGGGGCCGGGGGCCGGGGCCGAGTCGGGCTGGGGCGAGGCCGGCGCCGGGGAGGGCGCCGGCCGTGTGCCCGGGGAACGGGCCGCGGGGCTGTCCGCGAGCAAGGCACCGGAACGGGCCGGGGGTTGTCCGCGAGCCACGGATCTCCGTCCGGGCGGCCCTTTCCCGGTGGCCGGGAAAACACCCTCCCGGCCCCGGAGGCGGGCCGCTTAGCCTCGCCGCACCGAACCCGGCCCCCGTACGCAAGGACCCGCACATGCTCTCGGACCGCCAACGGCTTCACCTTGCTGAACAGCTGCGATCCGCCGAGCACGGGCGGACGCCCATCGCGCCGCTCGGCGCCCGCTTCCCCGGGATCGACACCGAGGACGCCTACGAGATCCAGCTCCTCAACATCCGCCACCGCCTCGCGGCCGGCGACCGCGTCACCGGGCACAAGGTCGGGCTGTCGTCCCCCGTCATGCAGGCCATGATGGGCGTCGACGAACCCGACTACGGGCACCTGCTGCACTCCATGGAGCTGCACGAGGACACCCCCGTGCCCGCGGCCGCGTACTGCGCGCCGCGCGTCGAGGTCGAGGTCGGCTTCGTCCTCGGCGCCGACCTGCCCGGCGAGGGCTGCACCGTCGCCGACGTCCTGGCCGCCACCGAGCGGGTCGTCCCGGCCCTGGAGCTCATCGACAGCCGGATCGCCGACTGGCGCATCACCATCGCCGACACCATCGCCGACAACGCCTCCTCCGCCGGATACGTCATCGGCGAGGGCCGCGACCCCCGCGAGCTGGACCTGAAGGCCGTCGAGGCCACCCTGACCAGCGGATCCGACACCCTGGCGAGCGGCCGCAGCGACGCCGTCCTCGGCGACCCGGCCGCCTCCGTCGCCTGGCTGGCCCGCACCGTCGCCCGCTTCGGGGTCCAGCTCCGCAAGGGCCACCTCGTGCTGCCCGGATCCTGCACCCGTGCCGTGGACGTGGCCGCCGGGCGGACGTACACCGCCGACTTCACCGGGCTCGGCCCGGTGTCCCTCTCCTTCTCCTGAGGTGATCACGATCAGTACGAAGAAGACGCCCGCGGAAGCGAAGACGCCCGCGGAAGCGAAGACGCCCGCGGAAGCGAAGACGCCCGCGGAAGCGAAGACGCCCGCGGAAGCGAAGACGCCCGCGAAAGCGACCGCCGCCATCGTCGGCTCCGGGAACATCGGGACCGACCTGCTCTACAAGCTCCTGCGCTCTCCGCACATAGAACCCCGCTGGATGATCGGCGTGGACCCCGCCAGCGAAGGCCTGGCCCGTGCCCGCCGCGCCGGACTCGACGCCTCCCACACCGGAGCGGACTGGCTGCTGGCCCAGGACGAACTGCCGGACCTGGTCTTCGAGGCCACCTCCGCCTACGTGCACCGCTCCAACGCCCCGCGCTACGCCGAACTCGGCATCAAGGCCGTCGACCTGACCCCCGCCGCCGTCGGCCCCGCCGTCGTCCCGCCCGCGAACCTGACCGCCCACCTCGACCAGGCCAACGTCAACATGATCACCTGCGGCGGCCAGGCCACCATCCCCATGGTGTACGCCGTCTCCCGGGTGGTGCCCGTCGCCTACGCGGAGATCGTCGCCTCGGTGGCCTCCGTCTCGGCCGGCCCCGGCACCCGCGCCAACATCGACGAGTTCACCCGTACCACCTCCCGGGGCATCGAGGAGATCGGCGGCGCCGCCCGCGGCAAGGCCATCATCATCCTCAACCCCGCCGATCCCCCCGTGATCATGCGGGACACCGTCTTCTGCGCGATCCCGGCCGACGCCGACCGCGAGGCCATCGCGGCCTCCGTCAAGCAGGTCGCCGAGGACGTGGCCTCGTACGTACCCGGCTACCGGCTGCGCACCGAGCCGCAGTTCGACGACCCCTCCCCGCTCAGCGGCGGCATGGCCCGGGTCGCGATCTTCCTGGAGGTGGAGGGCGCCGGCGACTACCTGCCGCCCTACGCCGGAAACCTCGACATCATGACCGCCGCCGCCACCAAGGTCGGCGAGGAGTTCGCGAAGGGACTGCAGAAGTGACCGCGGAAACGAGCACCTACTCCGACACCCTCGACATCCGGATCACCGACTCCTCCCTGCGCGACGGCTCGCACGCCAAGCGCCACCAGTTCACGGGCGAGGACGTACGGTCGATCGTCGCCGCCCTCGACGGCGCGGGCGTCCCCGTCATCGAGGTCACGCACGGGGACGGACTCGGCGGGTCCTCCTTCAACTACGGCTTCTCGAAGACCCCCGAGCAGGAACTCATCAAGATCGCCGCCGACACGGCGCGGAACGCGAAGATCGCCTTCCTCATGCTCCCGGGTCTCGGCGTCAAGGACGACATCCGCGCCGCCCACGGCAACGGCGGCCAGATCTGCCGGATCGCCACCCACTGCACCGAGGCCGACATCTCCGTCCAGCACTTCGGGCTCGCCCGCGAGATGGGCCTGGAGACCGTCGGCTTCCTGATGATGGCCCACTCCACCACCCCGGAGAACCTGGCCCGCCAGGCCCGGATCATGGCCGACGCCGGCTGCCAGTGCGTGTACGTGGTCGACTCGGCCGGCGCCATGGTCATGGACGAGGTCACGGACCGGGTCGCGGCGCTCGTCGCCGAACTCGGCCCCGACGCCCAGGTCGGCTTCCACGGCCACGAGAACCTCGGCCTGGGCGTGGGCAATTCGGTCGCCGCCGTCCGCGCCGGCGCGCTCCAGATCGACGGGTCCACCCGGCGCCTGGGCGCCGGAGCCGGGAACACGCCCGTCGAGGCCTTCGCCGCCGTCTGCCGGAAGATGGGCATCCGTACCGGCATCGACGTCCTGAAGATCATCGACGCGGCCGAGGACGTGGTCCGTCCCGTCATGGAGGACGAGTGCACCCTCGACCGCATGGCCCTGCTCATGGGCCACGCGGGTGTCTACTCCAGCTTCCTCAAGCACGCCTACCGGCAGGCCGAGCGCTACGGGGTCTCCGGCGCGCAGATCCTCCTGCGCGCGGGCGAGCGCCGCCTCGTCGGCGGCCAGGAGGACCAGCTCATCGACATCGCGGTCGAACTCGCCGCCGAAGCACGCTAGGCCGTCACCCCTCTCCCCATCCCCGCATCCCCGCGCAGCACACCCACAACGAAGTGGAGGGCCACCCCGTGACCGCAATCGAAGAAGAGCCCCGTGTCATCGAGGCCGCCGCCGTGCCGAACCGCTTCGCCCGCGGCTGGCACTGCCTCGGCCTCGCCGCCGCCTTCAAGGACGGTGCCCCCCACGAGATCGAGGCCTTCGGCACGAAGCTCGTCGTCTTCCAGGGCGCCGACAGCAGGGAGCTGAGCGTCCTGAACGCCCACTGCCCCCATATGGGCGGCAACCTCGCCCACGGCACCGTCAAGGGCGACACCGTCGCCTGCCCCTTCCACGACTGGCGCTGGTCCGGGGACGGCCGCTGCGCCGCCATCCCCTACGCCCGCCGCGTCCCGCCGCGCGCCCGGACCCGCGCCTGGACCACCCTGGAACGCAACGGTCAGCTCTACGTCTGGCACGACCCGGAGGGCAACCCGCCCCCGCCCGAGGTCACGATCCCCGTCATCGAGGGCGTCGGCGACCCGGAATGGAGCGACTGGAGCTGGAACTCCCTGCGCGTGGAGAACTCCAACTGCCGCGAGATCGTCGACAACGTCGTCGACATGGCGCACTTCTACTACGTGCACTACGCCTTCCCGCACTACTTCAAGAACGTCTTCGACGGCCACGTCGCCACCCAGTACATGGAATCCACCCCGCGCGGCGACGTCGACCTCGGCACCCTCTCCACGGGCGGCGGCCTGCGCTCGGACGCCTCGTACTACGGCCCCTCGTACATGATCGACACGCTGTGGAGCGACATCGGCGGCGGCGTCGAACTCGAATCGGTCCTCATCAACTGCCATTACCCGATCGACGAGAACAGCTTCATGCTCATGTACGGGACCATCGTCAAGAAGCTCCCCGGCATGAGCGACGAGCAGGCCGCCGACGCCGCCCGCCTCACCTCCGAGGGCCTCGCCGTCGGCTTCGAGCAGGACGTCGAGATCTGGAAGAACAAGGCGCGCATCGACAACCCCCTCCTCACCGAGGAGGACGGCCCCGTCTACCAGCTCCGCCGCTGGTACGAGCAGTTCTACGTGGACGCCGCCGACGTCAAGGACGAGATGGTCCGCCGCTTCGAGTTCGAGATCGACACCGCCCGCGCCACCGCCGCCTGGAAGGCCGAGGTCGCCGAGAACCTCGCCCGCCGCGCGGCCGGGACCCCGTGATGACCTCCGTGGCGTGCGGCGAGTGCGCCGCGGTGGTGCTGTGCGAGAAGTTCAGCCCCGCCCACACCCAGGTCCAGTGGACGCAGCAGGCCCGGGAGGTCTGCCCGCGCATCGCGGCCGAGGTCGCGGCGGGCCGCCCCAGCGCCCGCGTCCGCTCCTGCGGGGCCCTGCGCGCGGGCATCGAGGCCGCCGTCCTGGCGGGCCGGCTGGAGGTGCCGGCCGATGTCTGACACCGACAGCCGTACGAAGTCCCGCGCCGCGGAGGTCCGGAGCGCGGCCCCGGCCGCCGCCCGGGGCGGAGCCACCGGCAGGCTGCTGGTCCGCGTCACGGACCGGATCCAGGAGACCCCCGAGGCGGTCTCCCTCGTACTCGACTCGGAACTCCCTTACCGCCCGGGCCAGTTCCTCACGGTCCGGGTGCCCTCGCCGGGCGGGGCGGGCAGCGCGGCCCGCTGCTACTCCCTGGCGGGCTCCCCGCACGCCGAGGACCCGCTGCGCATCACCGTCAAACGGGTCCCCGGCGGCGCCGGCTCCGGCTGGCTGTGCCGGGACGTGCGCATCGGCGACGAGCTGGAGATCCTGCCTCCCGCGGGCACCTTCACCCCGCCCGACCTGGACCGGGACCTGCTGCTCGTGGCGGGGGGCAGCGGGATCACCCCGGTGCTGTCGATCGCGAAGTCCGCGCTCTTGGCCGGGGCGGGCCACGTCGCGCTGGTGTACGCCAACCGCGACCCCGGCTCGGTGATCTTCCGCGACGAGCTGTGGGGGCTGGCCGAGGAACACCCCGGGCGGCTCACCGTCGTGCACTGGCTGGAGACCCTCCAGGGACTGCCGACGGCCCCGCAGCTGGGCCCGCTCGTGGCCCCGTACGCGGGCCGCGAGACCTACCTGTGCGGGCCCGCTCCGCTGATGGACGCGGCGGAGACGGCGATCCGCTCCGCGGGCGGCCGGGGGAGGGCGATCCACCGGGAGCGGTACTTCTCCCTGAGCGGGGACGTCTTCACCCCGGACCTGGCCCTGGCCCTGGCCGAGGAGCCGGCCCCGGACCCGGCACCGGCACCGGCGTCGGCCCCGGCCCCGGGCTCCGGGGGCGGCGCCGTGGCCGGAGGCGCCACCGCCGAGGTGGAGTTCGAGGGGGTCTGGCACACCGTCGCCTGGGGACCGGAAACACCGCTGCTGGCCGCGCTGGAAGCGGCGGGCGTCCCCGCCCCGTACTCCTGCCGCGAGGGCGCGTGCAGCGCCTGCTGCTGCCGGGTGCTGGAGGGCGAGGTCACCATGGTCCGCAACGAGGTGCTGGCCCCCGAGGACCTGGCCGACGGCTACGTCCTGGCCTGCCAGGCCCTGCCGCTGGGCGACCGGATCCGCATCAGCTACGACGGCTGAACGGCGCCCCGCCGGACGGCCACGGGCCCGGCCCCCTGGCGAGGGGTCGGGCCCGGAGTCGTTCACTTGTGCGTGGGGGTACCACTACCCACTACATCCACTCGCTGAACCGCAGCCATCCCATCATGTTGTCCATCGCCTGGGCGGACACCGCCGGCTCCAGGTCCCGCACCGGCGCGGCCGCCGCCCGCCCCGCCCTGCCCGGTCCGTACAGCTCCCGCCACACCGCCCGCGCGCAGGCCAGTACCGCCGGTGCGAGACGGGCCGGCTCGCGCTCGCCCCGGCAGGAGGACACCGACACGGCGGCCACGGCCCGCCCGGCCCCCCGCAGCGGGGCGGCCACGCAGGAGATGCCGCGGAAGCTCTCCTCCCGGTCGTAGGCCACCCCGCGCTCGCGGACGGCCGCCAGCTCCGAGCGCAGCGCGAGCGGCCGGGTCAGGGTGCGCGCGGTGCGCGGGCGCAGCCCCTGCGCGAGGACGTGCTCCACCGCGGCGGGATCGCTGAAGGCGAGGATCGCCTTCCCGGCCGCCGTGCAGTACGCCGGCATCCGGCCGCCGACCCGCGAGGGCACCGCGGTGGCCTCCGAGCCGCCGATCCGCTCCAGGTACACCACCTCGGCCCCGTCGAGCACCGACAGGTGCACCACCCGGCCCGTCTGCTCGTGCAGCGCGTGCAGCAGCGGCAGCGCGGCCCGGCGCAGCCGGTTGTGGTGGGAGGCGAGCGCGCCCAGCTCCAGCATGCGCATGCCCATGCGGTAGTCCCGGCCCTCGCGGTCCAGCCAGCGCAACTGCACCAGCTGGTCGAGGATCCGGTGGGCGGAAGAACGTGGGATTCCGGAGCGGCGCACGACCTCCGTGAGAGACAGCCGAGGCTGTGGACCTTCGAAGGCGCCCAGCACCTTCGCGGCCTTCTCCAGCAGCGAAAGCGGTGCGAGCCCGGTCTCCGCGACCTGCTCCATGACCTGGTCGAGCACGAGAAAACCCCCTGCGTGAGGCGTTGCGCCGACCCTGCCACGCGCCCCCGGCCGGAGGGAAGCACCCGGAGAGGTCTATTTCATTCAGTAATACTTCAAGTAGTCGTTTCCGGGAGTTCGGACCGGCTTCCCGCTCAGCGGGAACAGCTCGTTCCGCGCCCGGAACACCCGGCGTACGTTCCTCGCCATCGATCCCGAACACCCGAAGATCCTTGATCCGAGAAGGGGACACCATGAGTGACGAAGAGGTCCTCGCAGCGGTCCGCGCCCTCGCCCCCGCACTCCGCGAGCGCAGCGCCGAAGCCGAAACCCTGCGCAAGGTCCCCGAGGCGAGCATCAAGGAACTCGCCGCCACCGGCTTCTTCCGGCTGCTCCAGCCCAAGGCCCACGGCGGGTACGCCGCCGACCCCGCCCTCTTCTACGCCGCCGTCAAGGACATAGCCAAGGCCTGCGGCTCCACCGGCTGGGTCGCCTCCGTCGTCGGCGTCCACCCCTGGCACGTCGCCCTCTACGACCCCCGCGCCCAGGAAGAGGTCTGGGGCGAGGACCAGGACACCCGCATCTGCTCCTCCTACGCCCCCACCGGCAAGGTCGCCCCCGTCGACGGAGGCTTCACCCTCACCGGCCGCTGGCACTTCTCCTCCGGCTGCGACCACACCGACTGGGCCCTGCTCGGCGGCCTGGTCACCGACGCCGAAGGCCGCCCCGTCGACATGCGGACCTTCCTGGTTCCGCGCTCCCAGTACCGCATCGACGAGGTCTGGGACACCGTCGGCCTGCGCGGCTCCGGCTCCAACGACATCGTCGTCGAGGACGTGTTCGTCCCCGAACACCGCGCCCTGAGCTTCGGCCCCGTCACCGCCCTCCAGGTACCCGGCCACCGCCTCAACCCCGAGCCGCTCTACCGGCTCCCCTACGCCTCCGTCTTCACCACCACCATCTCCACCCCCATCGTCGGCATCGCCGAAGGCGCCTACGAGGACCACGTCACCGCGACCCGCGAACGCTTCCGCGTCTCCTACGGCCAGCAGGTCGCCGAGGACCCCTTCGCGCAGGTCCGCATCGCCCGCGCCGCCAGCGACATCGACGCCTCCTGGCTCCAGCTCCGGCGCAACGTCTCCGAGCTCTACGCCCTCGCCGAACGCGGCGAGGAACTCCCCACCCCGCTGCGCACCCGGGCCCGCCGCGACCAGGTCCTCGCCACCGAGCGCTGCGTCGCCGCCGTCGACCTCCTCATGGAGAACGCGGGCGGCAGCGCCATGCGCACCGGCCCCAACCCCGTCCAGCGCGCCTGGCGCGACGTCCACACCGGCCGCGGCCACGCCGCCAACGACCCGGAGCGGGCCCTGGTCCTGTTCGGGCAGGGCGCACTCGGCCTCGACATCCAGGACACGATGCTGTGAGCGCGCAGGGATTCACGTACGAGAACACCTCCCGCACCGCCAAGGCCGGCGGGATGACCCTGCACTACCACGTGGCCGGCCCGCTCGACGCACCCGTCGTGATCATGCTGCACGGCGGCGGGCCCGGCGCCTCCGGCTGGTCCAACTTCGGCGGCAACCTGCCCCACTTCGCCGGGCACTTCCGCACCCTGCTCGTCGACCAGCCCTGCTACGGCCGCTCCGACAAGCCGGAACCCGACCGCGACTACTTCGGCTTCAGCGCCAGCGCCGTCCTCGCCCTCATGGACGAACTCGGCATCGAGCGCGCGCACTTCATCGGCAACTCCCTCGGCGGAGGCACCGCCACCCGGCTCGTCCTGGACCACCCCGAACGCGTCGGCAAGCTCCTGCTCATGGGCCCCGGCGGGATCTCGCTCAACCTCTTCTCCGCCGACCCCACCGAGGGCATCAAGCGGCTCTTCGAGTTCAGCCTCGACCCCGAGCCCACCCGCGAGCGGATGCGGACCTTCCTGACCACTCTCGCCCACGACCCGGCGATCGTCAGCGACGCCCTCGTCGAGGAGCGCTACGCCCAGGCCGTCGACCCCGAAGCCCGGCTCGGCAACGCCCGCATGGGCGCCTCCTTCGCCAAGTGGCCCGAGGCCGCCATGCTCTGGCGCGAAGCGCACCGCATCAGCCGGCCCGTCCTGCTGACCTGGGGCCGCGAGGACCGCGTCAACCCGGTCGACGGCGCCTTCCTCGCGCTGAAGACCATCCCCGACGCCCGCCTGCACGTCTTCCCGCACTGCGGGCACTGGGCGCAGACCGAGGCCGCCGACGAGTTCAACCGCCTCGCCACCGACTTCTTCCTCCACTGAACCCCCTGATCGCACCGAGGAGTTCCCGCATGGACATCCGCGCACTCGGCTACCTCCGCATCGAGACCGCCGACCTCGCCGCCTGGCGCACCTACGTCCTCGACATCCTCGGCATGGCCGAAGCCGAGGGCACCACGGACACCCGGCTGAACGTCCGCATCGACGACCGCATCCACCGCTTCCAGTTCGTCGCCGGCGCCCAGGACCGGCTGCTCGCCGCCGGCTTCGAGGTCGCGGGCGCCCGCGCCCTGGAGGACGCCGCAGCCGAACTGGAGGCCGCCGGCCACCCCGTCAAGCAGGGCGACGCCGAAACCCTCGCCGAGCGCCGCGTCCAGGGCCTCATCCACTGCGAGGACCCCAGCGGCAACCCCCTGGAGATCTACTGGGGCCAGGCCCAGGACCACACTCCGCTCCCGGCCCGGTACGGCAACCGCTTCGTCACCGGCGGCCGCGAGGGGAACCTCGGCCTCGGCCACGTCGTCCTGCCCGCCGCCGACACCGAGGCCACCCTCGACTTCTACGAGAACCTTCTCGGCTTCCAGCTGCGCGACTCCATGCGGCTGCCCCCGGTCGCCGTCCCCACCGGCAAGCCCGGCCAGGATTCCTACTGGATGCACTTCCTCAGCCCCAACCGCCGCCACCACAGCCTCGGGCTCTACCCCGGCGCGCTGCCGCCCGGCATCGTGCACTTCATGGTCGAGCTGGAGACCCTCGACGACGTCGGCTACTGCCTGGACCGCATGAACAGGGCGGGCATCCCCATCGCCTCCACCCTCGGCCGGCACTCCAACGACCACATGGTCTCCTTCTACGCCCAGGCCCCCGGCGGCTTCCAGGTCGAGTACGGCTGGGACGGCCTGCTCGTCGACCCCGCCACCTGGACCGCGAAGGAGATCACCGCGGACAGCTTCTGGGGCCACCAGTGGAACGGCTGACCGGCCCCGCCGCGGGCCCCGCCGCAGACACCGCCGGGGACCCCGCCGCCGTGGACCACGCCGGGTGCCCCGCCGCCGTGGGTCCCACCGCCGGGGACCCCGCAGTCGTCGACCCCGCCGCCTTCCGCGAGGTCCTCGGCGCCTTCGCCTCCGGCATCACCGTCGTCGCGGCCGTCGCGGACGACGGCCGCCCGGCCGGGCTGGCCTGCCAGTCCTTCGCCTCCCTCTCCCTCGACCCGCCCCTGGTCCTGCTCTGCGTGGGCAAGGGCTCCTCCAGCTGGCCCAGGGTCCGGGCCGCCGGCCGCTTCGGCGTCAGCATCCTCGCCGAGGAGCAGCGCGCCGTCTGCGAGGCGCTGGGCCGCCGCGGCGAGGACAAGTTCGCGGGCGTCGACTGGGAACTCTCCGCCCACGGAGCGGTCCGCGTACGGGGCGCCCTCGCCACCGTCGACTGCGCCCTCGAAGAGGTACACGAGGCCGGCGACCACTACCTCGTCACCGCCCGCGTCCTCGAACTGAGCGCCCGCGACGGCGGAGCACCCCTCCTCTACTACCGCAGCGACTACGCCACGGGAGCCTTCGGATGACACCCGACCCCGCCACCGACCCCGCCTCCGATCCCGCCTCCGAGCCCGCGGTCGAGCACGCCGCCCCGTACGCCTACGACGTGGTGGTCGTCGGCTCCGGCGCCGCCGGGTTCGCCGCCGCCGTCACCGCCCGCCTGCGCGGCCTGAGCGTCCTCGTCGTGGAGAAGACCGACCGCTACGGCGGCTCCACCGCCCTGTCCGGCGGCGCGATCTGGGTCCCCGGCACCTTCCACCTCGACCGCGCCGGCCTCGCCGACACCCGCGAGAAGGCCCGCGCCTACCTCGACGCCACCGTCGGCGACCGGGTCCCGGCCGCGCGCAAGGAGGCGTACCTCAGCCACGGGCCGCGCATGGTCAGGGAGTTCCACGACCGCACCGAGATCCGCTTCATGTACACCCCCGGCTACGCGGACTACTTCCCCGAGGCCCAGGGCGGCATGGCGCAGGGCCGCTCCGTCGAACCGTGCATCGTCGACTTCAAACGGCTCGGCGCGCTCGGCGCCTCCATGCGCCGGGCCGGACTGCCCACGTACGGCCTCACCATGACCTCGTACGACTTCCGTTTCCTGAACATGGTCAGCCGGACCTGGGCCGGCAAGAAGACCTCCGTCAAGGTCGGCCTGCGCGCCGTCAAGGCGCTGGCCACCGGCCGCAAGCTGCTCTCCCTCGGGGAGGCCCTCATCGCCCGCATGCGGCTCTCCCTGGAGGCGCTCGGCGGCGAACTGTGGCTGTCGGCGCCCCTCACCGGCCTGGTCACGGACCCGGCCGGCCGGGTGACGGGCGTACGGGTCCTGCGCGCCAGGCGCGAAGTGACCGTAGCGGCGCGGGGCGGGGTGGTCCTGGCCTCGGGCGGGTTCTCGCACGACCAGGCCCTGCGCGAGAAGCACCTGCCCGCGCCCACCTCCACGGCCTGGACCCACGCCTCGGAGGGCCAGACCGGGGACGCCCTGAGGCTCGGTGAGGACCTGGGGGCCGCCACCGATCTGCTCGACAAGGTCTGGGGCGCCCCGTCGGTGTGCCCGCCGGGGGAGAAGCCCTTCTTCCTCGTCGCCGACCGGGGCATCCCCGGCATGGTCATCGTCAACGAGGCCGGGGAGCGCTACGCCAACGAGGCCCTGCCCTACCACGCGTTCGTGGACCGGATGTACGCCGCCGACCGGCCCGGGGCGTCGACCGTGCCGTCCTGGCTGATCCTGGACGCCCGCTCCAAGGCCCGGTACATCTTCGCCGGCCTCTTCCCCGGGCAGCCCTTCCCCAAGAGGTGGCTGGAGAGCGGCTTCCTGAAGAAGGCCGGCACCATCGAGGACCTGGCCCGGCAGATCTCCGCCCCCGGACTGCCCGCCGCGATCAGCCGCTTCAACTCCTTCGCCGAGGCGGGCACCGACCAGGACTACGGGCGGGGCGAGAGCGTCTACGACCGCTACTACGGCGACCCGACGCTCCCCAACCCGAACCTCGCACCGATCGAGAAGGGCCCCTTCTACGCGGTCCCCGTCCACCCCGGGGACATCGGCACCAAGGGCGGCCTCGTCACGGACACCGACGGCCGGGTGCTCCGCGAGGACTCCACCCCGATCCCCGGGCTCTACGCCTCCGGCAACTGCTCGGCGGCGGTGATGGGGGAGACCTACCCGGGGCCGGGCGCGACGATCGGCCCCGCGATGGCCTTCAGCTGGGCCGCCGTCAACGCGATCGCCGCGGGGCTGGAGTAGCGGAGTGCCGGCGTGGTCGGACTAGGAGAGCTTGCCGCCGTAGTCCGGCAGCTTGACGGTCCGCTCGGCGTGGCCGCCGGCCAGGTCGCTGTCGTTGTTGCCGATGTTGGCGATGATCGTGTAGCCGCGCGCCTCGATCTCGGCCCGCTTGGCCGTCTTGTACGCGCTGACCTCGCCGAACAGGTCGGGCAGATCACGGACGTAGAGGCCCGAGACCGGGTAGCCGACCGCCTTGAGGTTGCGCTCCGTCAGGGAGTACACGATCCCCGGGCGGGCGGTCACGAAGAAGACGGCGACCCCGCGGTCGCTCGCGTACCGGGTCAGGTCGCGGACCTGGGCGATCGCGGGCGTCGGGAAGGTCCAGAACCAGTGGAAGTCCGTCTCCAGCGAGGAGTTGTCGATGTCGAGGACGATCGCCGGCTTCTCACCGGCCGGCGAGGCGGCGATGCGCTGCTCGATGCCCGGGCGGGCCGCGCCGATGACGGCGGAGACATCGCGCTGCCAGGTGGCGTAGTCGATGCCGAGGAACACCGCGTTGCCCCCGGGGGCGGAGGCGGTGACGGCCGCGGGGGACGGTTCGGCGGGCGCCGCCTGGGCGGCGGTGGCCGGAACCAGGGCCAGTACGGCGGCTGCGGCCACGGACACCGCGGCGGCCGTGGTGTGGATACGGGTGCGGGTGCTGCGCATGGGGGACGCTCCTCGATCACGTGTTGGCATGTACGTGATCAGGCTGGGGATCGGCCGCCCACATGTCTACCGGCCGGTAAGTAACTTTTCATGACCGCCCGGTGAATCTCCGTCACGCGTCGACCGTCGAGCGTCGACCGTCGACCGTCGAGCGTCGCGCGCCACGCATTCGGGCTCCGTGCCCCCTAGGTGTCGCAGTCCAGCACGGTGCGGCACAGCCCGCAGCGCGCCCGGACCGGGCCGCGGTGCGCGGGCAGCCGCAGCCGCTGTCCGCAGACCGGGCAGGGGAAGCCCACCCGCAGCCCGGCCGGGTGCCGCTCGAAGACGTACGGGGCTCCGGGTGCGGCGGTCCCGGTCAGGCGGGCCGCCGCGTACCGCAGCCGCTCCGGGCGGCCCGCGGCCGCGAGGGGGGCCCGGCGCAGGTCGCGGTCGGCCTGGGCGCGGCCGCGCACGTACGCCTCGTAGGCCTGCGGGCTGGTGAACCACGCCGAGAGGTCCTCGCCGCCGAGGAAGCGGCCGCGCCGGGCGAGGACGTAGCCGAACTCCTCCGGGGTGAGGTAGCCGAGCTTCTGGTGGGTGAGTTCGTCCTCCCGGTAGGCGTCGAGGAGCAGCCAGCCGGCGCCGAGGTAGGCGGAGGCGGTGTCGGTGAGGATCTCGTTGGCGGGGGTGGTGGGGAAGCGCAGGTCCAGCCGGTGCAGGAGCACGTGTGTGACCTCGTGGGCGAGGGCGGCCGCCAGGTCGCGGCGGTGGACGCGGAAGCGGTCGTTGACCTCGACGAAGTACTCGGGCCCGGCGGTCAGTTCCACGGTCGCCGCCTCCTCCATCGCCCGGAAGCCCACGATCAGGCGCGCGTCGGGCAGGCGCAGGGCGCGGACCATCGCGGAGGCCACCCGGTGGGCGCCCGGGTACAGCTCCTCGGAGGCGGGGAAGGCGGCGTCGACGGGGGCGAAGGGGGTGTCGTAGGCGCGGATCCCGTCGGCGGACAGCCGCCGGAACAGCGCGGTGACGGCCGCCCGGACCGTCTCCAGGTGAGGAAATCCGTGCTCGATCGGGCTGTCGCGCCGCCGGTTGTGCGTCACGGGGTGCCTCCGGCGGGAAGTTGTCCGAAAACGCGTTCTTGATGGGCTGCGGGCGAACGGTGTGTCATGTCCCCGTCACTCGTGCGGTTCATCCCCGATCCCCGATCCCCAATCCCCGATCCCCGATCGCCGATCCCCAATCCCCGATCCGCCGATCCGCCGATCCGCCCGTCACGGGGTGACACGCACGGCCCAACCCCCCACGAAAGGCAGTGTGTCGACTGTGTCCAGCCTCGTCACCACCCTCAAGCGCGCCCTCGCCGTCGGAGCGGTGGCCCTCGCCGCCGTCAGCCTCCAGCCCGGCACCGCCACCGCCGGCACGGCGCCCGTCGTCGGCGGCACCCGCGCCGCGCAGGGGGAATTCCCCTTCATGGTCCGCCTCTCGATGGGCTGTGGCGGCGCCCTCTACACCCAGCAGATCGTGCTGACCGCCGCCCACTGCGTGAGCGGCTCCGGAAACAACACCTCCATCACCGCCACCGCCGGAGTCGTCGACCTCAACAGCTCCAGCGCCATCAAGGTCAAGTCCACCAAGGTGCTCCAGGCCCCCGGCTACAACGGCACGGGCAAGGACTGGGCCCTGATCAAGCTCGCCAAGCCCATCAACCTGCCCACCCTCAAGATCGCCGACACCAAGGCCTACGACAACGGCACCTTCACCGTCGCCGGCTGGGGCGCCACCCGGGAAGGCGGCGGCCAGCAGCGTTACCTGCAGAAGGCCACCGTCCCCTTCGTCTCCGACGCCTCGTGCCAGGCCTCCTACGGCAGCTCCCTCGTCCCCGCCGAGGAGATCTGCGCCGGCTTCGCCGCGGGCGGCGTCGACACCTGCCAGGGGGACTCCGGCGGCCCGATGTTCCGCCGCGACAACGCGAACGCCTGGATCCAGGTCGGCATAGTCAGCTGGGGCGAGGGCTGTGCCCGCCCCGACTACCCCGGCGTCTACACGGAGGTCTCCACCTTCGCGGCGGCGATCAAGAGCGCGGCCGCCACGCTCTGACGGCTCGCGGACCCCGGGGCCGCCCTCCTCCTCGTTCTCCCGGCGGTTGGGACACCGGCCGGAAGAATGAGGCGCAACGCCCCACATGTCCGTAAGGTCGATTGAAGTCCCGTGAGGCCGGAACGACGCCGTTCCGGCCTTGCGGCATGCTCCCGGCGGTCTCCTGTGCGGTTGCGGGCCAAGGCGCCCGCAGTTCCCATGGAGAGATCCCACGACGTGGGAACACGGGGAACACCGGGACCACCGGGAACACCGGGACGGCCGGGACCACCGGGAACACCGGGACCACCGGGACGACACAGGCAGCAACGGGCGACAGTGGGGCAGGCGGCGCATGGCGATCAGGGTGATCATCGCGGACGACCAGGAGATGGTCAGGACCGGCTTCCGGATGATCCTCGAAAGCCAGCCGGACATCGAGGTGGTCGCCGACGTGGAGGACGGCGAAGCGGCCCTCGCGGCCGTCGCCGCACACCGCCCCGACGTCCTGCTCCTCGACATCCGCATGCCCAAGCTCGACGGGCTCGAAGTAACCCGCCGGCTCTCCGGCCGCGACACCCCCCGCATCGTCATCGTCACCACCTTCGACCTCGACGAGTACGTCCACGCGGCGCTCCAGGGCGGAGCGTCCGGCTTCCTCCTCAAAGACGCGAGCCCGGCCATGCTGGTTGAAGCGGTGAGGGCGGCAGCCGTCGGGGACTCCCTCGTCTCACCCGCCATCACCGTACGGCTGCTGCGCGAAATGGCCCACCGCACCCCGGCCGCCGCCGCGGCCGCCCGCCGCCCGGCGGAGCCCCTGACGGACCGTGAACGCGAGGTCGTACGCTGCCTCGCGCGCGGGCTGACCAACGCCGAGATCGCCGGGGAACTCTTCGTCTCCCTCTCCACGGTCAAGACGCACCTGGCCAACGTCCAGGCCAAACTGGACGCCCGCAACCGCGTGGAAATCGCCGCCTGGGCCTGGGAAAGCGGCCTGGCAGGCACCCCGGCGTGACCCGCCCCCACCCCACCCGCCCGACGAAGCCCACGACGCGAGGGCCACAGTCCGGGCGGCGGAACGCAGCGGGGCAGCACCGGCCGTGGCGCGGGCAGGGAGTCGCGGGGGAGGACCGGCCGTGGCGCCAGCAGGGTGTCTCGGGGCAGCGCCGGCAGGGAGTCGCGGGGGAGCGCCGGCGAGGCGCAGCATGGGAGCACCGGCCGTGGCGCCGACAGGGCGCAGCGGGGCAGCGCTGGCAGGGTGCAGCGGGGGAGCATGGACCGTGGCGGGGGCAGGGCGTTGTGGGGGAGGGCTGGCCGTGTCGCCGGCAGGGAGTCGCGGGGGAGCGCCGGCGAGGCGCAGCATGGGAGCACCGGCCGCGGCACCGGCAGGGTGTCTCGGGGCCGCACCGGCCGTGGCGCCGACAGGGCGCAGCGGGGCCGCGCTGGCAGGGTGCAGCGGGGGAGCACGGACCGTGGCGCGGGCAGGGCGTCGTGGGGGAGGGCCGGCCGCGGCACCGGCAGGGAGTCGCGGGGCAGCAGCGGCCGTGGCGCCGGCGAGGCGTCGCGGGGGAGCACCGGCTGCGTCACCGTCCGCGCACTGCGGGACAGCATTCGCCGCGCCGGCCTTCGTGCGCCGCCGGGCAAAATCAGCCCCGCCGGCGTTTGAGGCGCGGGGTCTGGGGCGGCGCCCCAGGAAGCCGGCGCACGCTGTCTGTGACGACCCCGACCCCCACGGGTGCGGGCGCCGCCCAGCCGAACCACCGCCCCCACCTGGGCCGAAGCCCCCACACCCCCGGCGGAGCCACCCCCACCCCAGGCGGGGCCACCCGCGGGGTGTCCGGTACGGCCGGCGGGGGCACCCGCGGGGTGTCCCGTACAGCGGGCGGAGCCGGCCGCGGGGAGCCCCGTACAACCGGCGGAGCCACCCGCAGGGGCTTCGCATGAGCCCCCTGGGGCCCTGGGCCCGCCGGCACCCCTACGCCGCGGACTGGATCCGCATCATCCTCTCCGTCACCCTCCTCTCCCTCGTCACCTTCGAGGGCGTCGTGCTCGCCCGCCAGCCCAGCACCCCGCACGCCGCAGTCTGGGTGTCGGGCATCCTCGTCTGCCTCAGCGCCGCGCCCTGGCCGAGGATCCCGCTCCTCGCCCGCGCCTGGTTCGCCGCCGCCGTGACCTGGGCCGTCACCCTCTCCCTCCTCTTCAGCAACCTCCCCCTCGTCGTCTGGGGCGGCGGCGAGGCCATCGCCCTGCTCGTGCTCCTCACCCAGGTCCTGCTCCACGCCTCCGCCCGCACCGCCGCCGTCCTCGGCCCCCTGCTCGCCCTCGGCTCCATGGCGGCGCCCGTCCGCGACGCCGACCCGGGCCGTTTCACGCTGCTGTTCTCCGTGCTCGCCGTCGTGGTCACCGCGTACTCCCTGCTCTTGCGCCTGCAGTCCGTCCAGCGCGTCCGCGAGCTGCGCGCCGTACGCAGTGCCGAGCGCCTGGAGCTCGCCCGCGAGCTCCACGACCTCGTGGCCCACCACGTGACGGGGATCGTCGTCGAGGCACGCGCGGCCCGGTACACCAAGGTCTCGGCCGAGCGCGCGGGCGAGATCTTCGGCCGCATCGAGGCCGCCGGAGACGAGGCGCTCGGCTCCATGCGCCGCCTGGTCAAGATCCTCCGCGAGGGCGCCGCGGAGACCGACGCCGAGACGGGCAAGGGCGCCGGAAGCGGACCCGGCAAGACCGGCTCCGCCGGTACGGCCCCTGTCGCCGGCCTCCGGGAGATCCGCGAACTGACGGAACGGTTCGCCGCCACCGGCCCGCCCGTGGTCCTCTACGTGGAGGAGGGCTTGGAGGCCAGGCTCCCCGCCGACGTCGCCGCCACGGCCCACCGCATCGTCCTCGAAGCCCTGACCAACATCGGCAAGCACGCCGCCACCGCCACCGCGGTCCGCGTCGGCCTGCGCACCGTCCCGGCCGGCCTGGAAGTGCGGATCGCCGACGACGGCGGCCGCCCCGCGAAACTCTCCGAGAACGCCCGCGGCGGCGGCTACGGCCTCGTCGGCATGGCCGAACGCGCCGAAGCCCTCGGTGGCTCCCTCAAAGCCGGTCCTGCCCCGGAAGGCGGCTGGCTGGTCACAGCGCTCCTCCCGCTCTGACCCCGATCCGCTTGTCGATTATCGATATGGTGCTCTAGTGTTCGCCCTATCGAAAAACGATAGGGGGGGACGCGGTGAACACGCGATTCACGAAGATCCTGGCCACTTTGACCTTTGGGCTGGGGCTGCTCTGGGGGCTCACCTTCATCGGCACGGCCGTCTCGCGCCTGACCGACGACGGCGCGGTCTGCGTGGAGACGGGCTTCTGGGCCAATGCCACACTGGACGGAGGCCTGCCGGTCGGAGCGGGCGTGGATGCGTCCAGCAGCGCCGCGCGGCTCTGCCAGAACGACCCGTCCGCGGCGCAGCGCGCCGCCGACCTCGCCGGCCAGCTGCCCTGGATGCTGTTCGCCGCCCTCGCCCTGGTGCTCTTCTCCCGGCTGCTCGACGCCGTCGTGTCCCAGGGGCCGTTCACCGACAAGGTGGCCCGACGCCTCACCTTCCTCGGCTGGTTCGTCACCCTCGGCACACCGCTCGCGGGCCTCGTCGTAGGCTGGTCCCAATCCTGGCTCGCCGCGAGCATGGTGCCCATGCTCGACTCCGGACCGTCGGTCTCCGATCCGCAGGTGCTCATCCTCGCCGGCCTCGCCGCCGTCATCATGGGGAAGATCATGCGCGAGGGCGTGCGCATGCGAGAGGACCTCGAAGGGACCATCTGATGCCCGACGAGGAACTCCACTCGATCCGGATCCACCTCGACCACATCCTGGCCGAGCGCGGCATGACGCTCACCGAACTGTCCGCACAGGTGGGCATCACCGTCGTCAACCTGTCGGTGCTCAAGAACGGCCGGGCCAAGGCCGTCCGCTTCTCCACCCTGTCCAGGATCTGCGAAGTCCTCCAGTGCCAGCCGGGAGACCTCATCACCCACGACCCGGCCGCCGAGCCCGGCTAGGCCGTCCTGCCGCCCGGGTCGGCCCGTCGTCTCAGTGGTCGATCGGCTGAGGAAGCGGCGGCGTGCGCCACGTATTCTCGGTGACCATGAACACCAGGGACATCGATGAGAACGTCACCGCCGAGCTGGCCCGGCTCAGGGACAGCATCGACAACATCGACGCGGCCGTGGTCCACATGCTCGCCGAGCGGTTCAAGTGCACCCAGCAGGTGGGCCACCTCAAGGCCCGCCACCAGCTGCCCCCGGCCGACCCGGGCCGCGAGGCAAGCCAGATCGCCCGGCTGCGCCAGCTCGCCGAGAACGCCAAGCTCGACCCCGCCTTCGCCGAGAAGCTCCTCAACTTCATCATCGCCGAGGTCATCCGCCACCACGAGACGATCGCCGCCGGCGAGGGCGACAGCTAGAACGCCGCCGGCGAGGGCGACAGCTAGAGCGGCGCCGGCGCGGGCGACCGTACGAGCGGCCGGCGCCGGCGCCCGCACGGGCGACCGGAACAGGTGACCGGCGCACGCGACCGGGTCGGCTGAGAAGAGGAACTGGGGCCCGGCGCCGCCATCCGGCAGCATGGGCCCCATGTCCGCACTGACGCGCAACGAAGCGCAGCTCCGAGCCCGGCTCCTCGACGTCCAGCACTACGAGGTCGCCCTCGACCTCACCACCGGCGACGAGACCTTCGAGTCCCGCACCGTCATCCGGTTCACCGCCCGCGCCTCCGGTGACACCTTCGTCGAGCTGAAACCGGACGAACTGCGCTCCGCCGCCCTCGACGGACATCCCCTGGACCCGGCCGCCCTCACCGACGGCCGCCTCCCCCTCACCGGCCTCACCGAAGGCCCCCACGAACTCCGCGTCGCCGCCCGCATGCGGTACTCCCGCACCGGCGAAGGCCTGCACCGCTTCACCGACCCCGCGGACGGGGAGACGTACGTCTACACCCAGATGTTCCTCGACGACGTCCAGCGCGTCTTCCCGGCCTTCGACCAGCCCGACCTCAAGGCCGTGTTCGAGTTCAACGTCACCGCCCCCGCGCACTGGACCGTCCTCGCCAACGGCATCACCACCCGCATCGGCGAACGCCCCGGCGACGGCGACGGCGATGGCGATGGCGATGGAGGCGGGGACGGCGGAGGCGGCGACGCCTCCGCCCCCGAGGCCGGCATCTGGGCCTCCGCCCCCACCCCCGTCATCTCCACCTACCTCGCCGCCGTCGCCGCAGGCCCCTGGCACAGCGTCCGCACCGAACACGCCGGCCTCCCCTTCGGCATCCACTGCCGCCGCTCCCTCGCCCCGTACCTCGACGCCGACGCGCAGGAGATCCTCGACCTCACCACCGCCTGCTACGACCGCTTCCACGAGAAGTTCACCGAGCCCTACCCCTTCGACTCCTACGACCAGGCCTTCGTACCCGAGTTCAACGCCGGCGCCATGGAGAACCCGGGACTGGTCACCTTCCGCGACGACTACGTCTTCCGCTCCGCCGTCACCGACGCCGAACGCCAGCGCCGCGCCGTCACCATCGCGCACGAAATGGCCCACATGTGGTTCGGCGACCTCGTCACCCTCAGCTGGTGGGACGACATCTGGCTGAACGAGTCCTTCGCCGAGTTCATGGGCTACCAGACCCTCATCGAAGCCACCCGCTTCACCGAGACCTGGACCGGCTTCGGCATGGAACGCAAACCCTGGGGCTACGATGCCGACCAGCGCCCCTCCACCCACCCCGTCGCCCCGGACGCCGCCTCCGTCCCCGACACCGCCTCCGCCCTCCTCAACTTCGACGGCATCTCCTACGCCAAGGGCGCCTCCGCCCTGCGCCAACTCGTCGCCTGGCTCGGCGAGAAGGACTTCCTGGCCGGCATCAACACCCACTTCGCCCGCCACAAGTTCGCCAACGCCTCCCTCGCCGACTTCGTCGACTCCCTCGCCGCCCACACCGACCGCGACGTCCACACCTGGGCCGAGACCTGGCTGCGCACCACCGGCGTCGACACCCTCACCCCCCGCCTCGAAGAGAGCCACGGAGGCTGGACCCTCACCGTCGACCGCACCGGCAACCGCCCCCACCACATCGCCGCCGGCCTCTACGACCGCGCCCCCGACGGCGTCATCGAACCCCGCGAGGTCCTCGCCCTCGACGTCCCCTCCGACGAGGTCCTCTCCGTGAGCGGCCCGCGCCCCGCCCTCCTCCTCCTCAACGACGGAGACCTCACCTACGCCAAGGTCCGCCTCGACGAGACCTCCCTCGAAACCGCCCTGCGCGCCATCTCCCGCATCCCCGACCCGCTCACCCGCGCCGTCGTGTGGAACTCCCTGCGCGACATGGTCCGCGACGGCGAACTGGCCGCCGCCGACTACCTGGCCACCGCCGAAGCCCACCTCCCCGACGAAACCGACCTCGCGATCGTCCAAGGCGTCCTGTCCTTCGCCCGCGCCCAGATCGCCGACCGCTACATCGCCCCCGACCGCCGCGGCGACGCCCTCACCACCCTCACCACCATCGCCCGCGACCTCCTCCGACGCACCGAGGACGGCTCCGACCCCGGCCTGCGGCTCGTCGCCGTCCGCACCCTCGCCGACAGCGCCACCCAGCCCGACACCATCGCCGGCTGGCTCGCCGACGGCACCGTCCCCGGCGGCCCCGAACTCGACCCCGAACTGCGCTGGCGCATCCTCACCCGCCTCTGCGTCCTCGGCGCGGCCGGCGAACCCGAGATCGACGAAGCCCTCGCCGCCGACACCAGCGCCACCGGCCGGGAAGGCGCCGCCCACTGCCGCGCCGCTCTCCCCACCGCCGAAGCCAAGGCCGCCGCCTGGGAACGCCTCTTCCACGACGACTCCCTGTCCAACTACCTCTTCACCGCCACCGCCCAGGGCTTCTGGCAGCCCGAACAGGCCGATCTCGTACGGGACTACGTACCCCGCGCCTACGCCGAAGCCGTCACCCTCGCAGCCCGCCGCGGCCCCGCCATCGCCGACGCCGCGGGCCGCTGGGCCCTCCCCGGCCACGACATCACCGAAGCCAACCTCCAGGCCGGCCACACCGCCCTGACGGCCCCCGACCTCACCCCCCTCCTCCACCGCAAACTCGTGGACCACCTCGACGACCTGACCCGAGCCCTCCGCACCCGCCCCTGACCCCACCAGGACCCGGCCACCGCAGCCCCGCCCCCACATGCGGCCGGGACCGGGCACTGCCAGAAGCCGGGACCGGGCAGCCCGATCCCCCACCCCACCTGCGGCCGGGACCGGGCCGCCCCTCCCGAAGCCCCACTCGCGGCCGGGGGCCGGGCCGCCCCTCCTGAAACCCCGCTTGCGGCCGGGGGCCGGGCCACCTGGTCCCGAACCCGCCTGCGGCCGGGACCGGGCTGCCCCTCCCGAGACCCCGCTTGCGGCCGGGGGCCGGGCCACCCGGTCCCGAACCCGCCTGCGGCCGGGGGCCGGGCCGCCCGCTTCCACCGCCCCCATCCGCTTCGACAGTGATCGCCGTCGGCGTTCCCACCTGACGGGGCCGTCTGCGTTCCCGGTTCCGCTCAGGTCGCGCCCGCCCCGCGCGGCCGTCCTCCGACGGCCCGCCTGCCCTGCCCGCTGCGTACTGCCCGAGGCAGCCCATCCGGCCACGCTGCGCATGCCCGGGCACGCCGCCCCGGGTCCCTCAGGGCCACCGGCCACCGGCCCCCGATACGCGCCCGCGGTCCAGCACCGCCGGCGGGCCATCGCCGAGGCCGCCCGCGCCGACCAGTCCGCCGATCAGCAGAGCAGCGTGGAAACCCCACGCGCCGCGGCCAGCGACCAAGCGTCGACGGAGCCGGCACCGCGCCGACCGGAGGCACCGGCAGCCCCGCGCCGCCGGACCGCGCACGCACCGCCGCACCGGGCGCCCACCGGCGTGGTGAGCCACAGCGGCCACACCCACCACCCCGCTCCCACACCCCCGGCGGCTTGAAATCAACCACTCATAAACCCGGGCGGTTACCCCATTCGGGTCGGATCGTTGTACCCCCCGGGTCCCCGACCCAGCGAGCGGCACCACCCGCCGCCGAACCGTTCCCGTGAGGACAACCGCATGACAGCGCCCCCCGGCACAGGCAGACGGCGCACCGCCCCGCTCGCCGGCGGACCCCACGGCCCCGACGCCCTGCAACCCCTCCTCGCCACCGTTCTCGACGCCCTGCGCAGCGGAGCCCGCGCCCGCGGCGGACCGTTCCCGGCCGGCGGCCCCGAGGCCGTCACCGCCCGCGTCACCGCCGCCCTCGGCGACCTGCTCCCCGACCACGGACACGGCGACCACGAAGCACTGCGGACCCTCGTCCACACCCTCACCGCCGGCGCCGCCGACCCCGCCGAACCCCTCTGCGCAGCCCACCTGCACTGCCCACCCCTCGCCGTCGCGGCCGCCGCCGACCTCGCCGCCAGCGCCCTCAACGCCTCCCTCGACTCCTGGGACCAGGCACCCGCCGCCTCCGCCCTCGAAACCCTCCTCACCCGCACCCTCGCCGCGGAATTCCACGACACCCCCCACCCCGACGCCGTCCTCACCACCGGCGGCACCGAGGCCAACCACCTCGCCCTCCTCCTCGCCCGCGAACGCCACGGCCCCCACCTCACCGTCCTGCACGGCGCCAACGCCCACCACTCCATCCCGCGCGCCGCCTGGCTCCTCGGCCTGCCACCCGCCCGCAGCCTCTCCACCCCCACCGGCACCCTCACCCCCGCCACCCTCGCCGAGGCCCTCGCCACCACCACCGGCCCCGTCCTCGTCACCGCCACCGCCGGCACCACCGACGCCGGCCTCATCGACCCCCTCGACGCCCTCGCCGACCTCTGCGAGCAACACGGCGCCGACCTCCACATCGACGCCGCCTACGGCGGCCTCCTCCACCTCAGCCCCCGCCACCGCCCCAAACTCGCCGGCCTCCACCGCGCCCGCTCCATCACCCTCGACCTGCACAAACTCGGCTGGCAACCCATCGCCGCAGGACTCCTCACCGTCCCCGACACCAGCCTGCTCGCCCCCCTCGCCCACCAGGCCGACTACCTCAACGCCCCCGACGACACCCACGCCGGGCTCCCCGACCTCCTCGGCCGCTCCCTGCGCACCACCCGCCGCGCAGACGCCCTCAAGATCGCCGCCACCCTGCGCTCCCTCGGCCGGGACGGCCTCACCCACCTCATCGACCGCACCTGCGCCCGAGCCGACCAACTCGCCCGGCTCCTCGAAGCACACCCCGCCTTCGAACTCCACGCGGCGCCCACCATCAGCACCGTCCTGTTCCGGCCCACCCACGCCGACGACACCGCACTGGCCACCCTGCGCCGCACCCTCCTCCAAGGCGGCACCGCCGTACTGGGCCGGGCCACCGCCGACGGCCGCCTCTGGCTCAAGGCCACCCTGCTCAACCCCCACACCACGGCGGGGGACCTGGACGCCCTCGTGAACCTCCTGGAAGGCAGCACCCACCGATGACCGCCCAGCACGATGCACCCCACGACCTCGTCGGAATCGGCATCGGCCCCTTCAACCTCTCACTCGCCGCCCTCGCCCACGGCCTGCCCCAGCAAGGCGCCCCCGAACTCGCCACCGCCTTCTACGACCAGCGCCGCGACTTCCGCTGGCACCCCGGACTCCTCATCGAGGGAGCCACCCTCCAAGTCCCCTTCCTCGCCGACCTCGTCACCCTCGCCGACCCCACCAGCCCCTGGTCCTTCCTCAGCTACCTCAAGCACAAGGAACGCCTCTTCCCCTTCTACTTCGCCGAGAGCTTCCACATCCAGCGCGCCGAATACGACGCCTACTGCCGCTGGGTCGCCGGACGCCTCCCCGGACTCCACTTCGGCCACCAGGTCGACGCCGTCCGCTGGAACCCCGAACGCGACCTCTTCGAAGTCGACTTCACCCAAGTCGACGCCGACGGAGAAGCCGAAGCCCTCGGCCGCACCTACACCCGCAACCTCGCCCTCGGCATCGGCACCGCCCCCTACGTCCCCGAACCCCTGCGCCCCCTCGCCGAAGCCCCCACCGTCCCGGTCATCCACTCCTCCGAATACCTCGACAACCGCCGGCGCATCCTCGGCGCCGAACACGTCACCGTCATCGGATCGGGCCAGTCCGGAGCCGAGGTCTTCCTCGACCTGCTGCGCTCCCGCCCCGCCGGCCGCGAACGCCTCACCTGGCTCGCCCGCACCCCCTCCTTCGCCCCCATGGAGTACTCCAAGCTCGGCCTGGAACACTTCACCCCCGACTACACCCGCTACTTCCACTCCCTCCCCGAACCGGTCCGCGACCGCCTCGTCCCCGCCCAGTGGCAACTCCACAAGGGCATCGACGCCGCCACCATCGCCGCCATCCACGAGGAGCTCTACCGCCGCACCCTCGACGGAGGCTGGCCCGACGCCGTCCTCACCCCCGGAGTCAGCGTCCGCACCGCCGGCCGCGTCGCCACCACCAAGGTCGAACTCCACCTCGAACACGTGGACCAGGGCGCCCGCTCCCGCCTCACCACCGACGCCGTCGTCCTCGCCACCGGCTACCGCGAACGCCCCCTCGCCCGCCTCCTCGCCGGACTCGACCCCTACCTGCGCAAGGACTCCTCCGGCCGCCCCCGCATCGACGACCGCTACCGGATGATCACCGACCCCGCCGTCACCGGCAGCGTCTTCGTCCAGAACGGCGAACGCCACACCCACGGCGTCGGAGCCCCCGACCTCGGCCTCGCCGCCTGGCGCAGCGCCGCCATCCTGAACACCCTCACCGGCAAAGAGCCCTACCCCCAGCCCACCCGCACGGCCTTCACCACCTTCGGCCTCGAACAGCGGGAGCACACCCGGCCACGCCCCGCCGGCGCACTGCTCCCACTGGTCGAGCACCTGTAAGGAGAAACGTTCAGAGCACCATCGGCTAGAAGACAGGTGCCCCGGCTCGGGTCAGCCGCCAGTCCACGGACGCGAACTGCGCCGGGTCCACCGTCCCCTTCGCCTTCACCCACTGGATGATCGTGTTGCGTATTTCATCCGAGTTCGCCCACAACTGCTTCGACTGCGGCACGTGCGGGAAGTTCCCACCACCCGAAGCCCGGTAGTTGTTCACCGCCAGCACGAACTGCGCCGCCGGATCCACCGGCTTCCCCTGGAACGACAGCCCCGAGATCCGCGAACCCACCGGCTCGGACACATCGATGTCGTACGTCAGCCCGTACACCGCGTCGTAGTTGTAGTCCGGAATGCCCTCCGCGTTCGTCAGCTTCGCCGGATCCACCACCTCACCCGGAGCCGTCCGCACGTAATACCGCGCCGAATACTCCAGATAGTCCTTGACCTGCGCACCCGTCAGCAGACGCGCCTCCAGCGTGTTCTCGAACGGATACAGACCCGCCGCATCCCGGATCGTCACCTGCCCGGCCGGAATCGCCGCCGTCCGCGAGAAGCACGAAGCCTGCGACAGCACCGGCAGCGCGGCCCACTCCGTACCCGCCAGCGCACCCTTCACCGTCTCCGCCTGCACGTGGCTGATCAGATCGATGATCGCCACGTCCTTGACCGGACCGTCCGCCGAGGACATCGCCTGCGTCGACGTACCGATCACCTGGTTCACGTACGCCACGACCTTGCGGTGCTCGTCCGACAGCAGACCCACGATCTTCGGGTCCTCCACCGCCGTATTCGAATTCAGCACCCGGGCCGACACCTTCGCCACCGACCAGCAGCCCTTCGCCCACGTCAGCTCGAAGTCGAACAGCGTCAGCCGCTGCCCCCACTTCAGCGGCTCGGACAGCACCACGTCCTTGCCCGTCGCCTTGTTCCGCACCCGGTACTCCGGGATCTCCGTGTGCGCGTGCCCCACCAGGATCGCGTCGATCCCTGGCACCTGCTCCGCCACCAGACCCGCCGCGTTCTCGACGTACGGCAACTGGTCCCCGTAACTCGACGTACCGCTCGAACCCGAATGCGCCGACACGATCACCACGTCCGCACCCAGCGACCGCAGCCGCGGCACGTACTTCGCGGCCTGCTCCTCAAGGCCCGGGAACGTCATCTTCCCCTGCACGTTCGCCTTGTCCCAGATCGCGATCCCCGGGTTCGTCAGACCCAGCACCGCCACCTTCACATCCCGCCCGTGCGGCGTCCGCAGCCGGTGCATGCTGTACGGCGCAAACGCCGGCCGCAGGGTCTTCGCATCCAGCGCGTTCGCCCCCAGCAGCGGGAAATCGCACTGCTCCTCGAACTTCCGCAGGACCGGAATGCCGTAGTTGAACTCGTGGTTGCCCAGCGCCGCCGCGTCATAGCCGATCGCGTTCATCGCCTGCGCCATCGGATGCACCGGACCACGCCGCGCGGTGATCGGATCCACCTTCGCGTAGTAGTACGACAGCTGCGTCCCCTGGATGGTGTCACCGGCATCGATGAGCAGCGTGTTGCACCGCCCCTTCTCCGCCCGCACCTGGTTCACCAGCGTGGAGATCTTCGCCAGACCGACGTCGTTGTGCGCCTTGTCGTCGAACTCCTTGTCCGTGAAGTAGTCCCAGTTGAAGACGTTCCCGTGCAGGTCCGTCGTCCCCATCACCGTGAACGCGTACGTCCTCGCCCCCGCGGCCGAAGCGCCGCCGGCCGCCGGTCCAGCCGCCGGTCCAGCCGCGGCGGCCGGGGTGCTCGTGGCCCCCGCCAGCGCCACAGCCGCACCCGTCGCAGCCGAAGTACCCAGAAACGCCCTACGGTCCAAAGCCATGCCATCTCCCCTTGTGAGGTGCGTGTGCACAGATAGGCAACGCGCGTAGATTCTGACCCAGCAGTAACAAGCCGCAACACCCCCACCAGGTTTCGATCCGGTGACCACCCCCGTACGAGCAGCAGTGCGACAGTGAAGCCATGACCCAGGACGCATCGCACCAGCCCTACGGAACCCCCGAAGTCCCCCGCGTCGCAGTCCGCGGCGAAGCCACCCTCGAAGTCGACCCCGAGATCGCCCGCATCGGCATCACCGTCAGCGCCCGCGGCACCGACCGGCGCACCGCCCTCGAAGACCTCACCCGCCGCAACAACGCCGTCCTCGACCTCGTCAAAAGCTACGGCGACCCCGTCGAAAAACTCGAAACCGGCGCCTTCTCCATCACCCCCGAACTCACCCGCCACGGCCGCGGCGAACGCATCCGCGCCTACCACGGACGCGTCCACCTCACCGCCGAACTCAACGACTTCACCACCCTCGGCGAACTCACCACCCGCCTCGCCGACCTCGAACTCACCCAGGTCGACGGACCCTGGTGGGCCCTGCGCCCCACCTCACCCGCCCACGGCGAAGCCCGCCGCCAAGCCGTACTCGAAGCCGTCCAGCGCGCCCGCGAATACGCCGCCGCCCTCGGAGCCGACCTCGCCGCCCTCGTCGAACTCGCCGACCTCGGAGCCGACAACGCCCCCGCCCCCTTCCAGGCCGCCGGCGGCGCCATGCGCACCATGGCCTTCAGCGCCTCCGAGGACGCCGGCGCCCCCGCCCTCGACCTCGAACCCCAGCGCCAGACCGTCTACGCGCAGGTGAACGCACGCTTCACGATGACCCCTCCCCAGCTCTGAACCCACCCCTGAACCCACCCCTGAACCCAGCTCCGAAAACCGAACAATCGGCGCCCCGGGGGTGCTCATCAGAGCACCCCCATGCACATTCAACAATTGTCAACAAGCTTTCGCTCAAAGGTTGTTGAGTGGACACCCGGAACCAATTTCCTACTCTCTGGTAGGGGCATACGCTCGCCTCATGCGCCGAGCAAAAATCGTATGTACCCTGGGCCCCGCCACCGACTCATACGACCAGATCAAAGCCCTGGTCGAAGCCGGAATGGACATCGCCCGCTTCAACCTCAGCCACGGCACCTACGCCGAACACGAGGACCGCTACCAGCGCGTCCGCAAGGCCGCCGACGAAACCGGCCGCAGCGTCGGCATCCTCGCGGACCTTCAAGGCCCGAAGATCCGCCTGGGCCGCTTCGCCGAAGGCCCCGTACTCCTTGAACGCGGCGACGAATTCACCATCACCGTCGAAGACCACGAAGGCGACCGCCACACCTGCGGCACCACCTACAAGGGCCTCGCCGGAGACGTCACCACCGGCGAACGCATCCTCGTGGACGACGGCCGCGTCACCCTCGAAGTCACCGCCGTCGACGGACCCCGCGTCCACACCCGCGTCATCGAAGGCGGCATGGTCTCCGACAACAAGGGACTCAACCTCCCCGGCGTCGCAGTCTCCGTACCCGCCCTCTCCGAAAAAGACATCGAAGACCTCCGCTGGGCCCTGCGCATCGGCGCCGACATCATCGCCCTCTCCTTCGTCCGCAGCGGAAGCGACATCGAAGACGTCCACCGCATCATGGACGAAGAAGGCCGACGCCTCCCCGTCATCGCCAAGGTCGAAAAGCCCCAGGCAGTCGAAAACATCGACGACATCGTCGCCGCCTTCGACGGCATCATGGTCGCCCGCGGCGACCTCGGCGTCGAAATGCCCCTGGAACAGGTCCCGATCGTCCAGAAGCGAGCCGTCAAACTCGCCAAGCGCAACGCCAAGCCCGTCATCGTCGCCACCCAAATGCTCGACTCGATGATCGACAACTCCCGGCCCACCCGCGCCGAAGCCTCCGACGTCGCCAACGCCATCATCGACGGCACCGACGCCGTCATGCTCTCCGGCGAAACCAGCGTCGGCAAATACGCCATCGAAACCGTCCGCACCATGGCCCGCATCGTCGAAGCCGCCGAAGAAGACATCCTCGCCAAGGGCCTCCCCCCGCTCACCGACCGCAACAAGCCCCGCACCCAAGGCGGAGCAGTCGCCCGCGCCGCCGCAGAGATGGGCGACTTCCTCGGCGCCAAATTCCTCGTCGCCTTCACCCAGAGCGGAGACACCGTCCGCCGGCTCTCCCGCTACCGCTCACCCATCCCCCTCCTCGCCTTCACCCCCGACCCCGCCACCCGCTCCCAGCTCAACCTCACCTGGGGCGTCGAAACCTTCCTCGGCCCCCACGTCGACTCCACCGACGCCATGGTCGCCCAGGTCGAAGAAGAACTCCTGCGCATCGGCCGCTGCGTACCCGGCGACGTCGTCGTCATCACCGCCGGCTCACCCCCCGGCGTCAGCGGATCCACCAACCTCGTCCGCATCCACCACATCGGCGACGCAGTCCGCTGACACCACCCGCTGACACCGCCCGCAGGCACCGCAGCGACTACAGCACCTCACGTATAAGACGCACCGCGTCGGGCAACACCACACGGCTCTCACCCGTACTCGGGAAATGCCCGCCCGACGCGGTCACCCGCGCCTCCGCGCCCAGCTCCCGCACGAACCGCAGCACATGCTCACCCGTCGCCTCCCCGGTCACCGGGTCATCCGCCGCGTGCAGCACACGGAACTCGCGCGCAGCTCGGCGGATCCGCTGCCAGTCGAACTCCGGCGAGAAGAACGGCGCCAACGCGTCGTACCCCACCTCGCCGGACATCGACGCCACGAACACCACCCCCGCGAACGCCCCCTCGGCCTCCGTGTCGTGCTCCTGCAGCAGCCGCAGCACATTCACCCCGCCCAGACTGTGCCCCACCAGCACGGTCTCCCCGGCAGGCGCACCCTCCGTCTCTTCCCGCAGCTCCTTCAGCCACACACCGGCCTCCGGAGCGAACGGCTCGGGGAAGTTCGGAATCCGCACCTCGTGCCCCTCGGCCGCGAACTCCTCACCCGTCGCCGTGTACCAGTGCTCCCCGGCATTCATTCCGTACCCGTGCGCGATCACGATCCGGCTCATGGCTCCACCCCTCGTATCCTGCGGTCGATCCTTCAATCGAAACGCGACGCCGCGTTTCGATAAAACGCTAGGGCTATCGTGAAGCCGTGTCAATCACTCCTTCGAGCAACTCTTCGAGCAACCCGCCCCGCACCGGCGGCCGCCTCCGCAACGAAGACGCCCACCACTCCGTCCTCGAAGCCACCGCCGCACTCCTCGTCGAGAACGGCTACGGCGCCCTCACCATCGAAGGCGTCGCCAAGCGCGCCAACGTCGCCAAGAGCACCGTCTACCGCTGGTGGAAGTCCAAGCCCGCCCTCGTCATGGACGCCTACGCCCACGAAACCGCCGCCCGCGTCCCCGAACCCGACACCGGCACCCTCACCGGCGACCTCACCGCCTTCGTCGCCGACCTCTACCGCATCGGCCGCGACCCCGTCCGCGCCAAAGCCCTCACCGGCCTCATGGCCGAAGCCCAGCTCGACCCCGCCTTCGCCGAACCCTTCGGCGCCTGGGTCGCCACCCGCCGCGAAGTCGTCGCCACGCTCCTGACCCGGGCGGCAACGCGCGAGGAGCTCCCCACCACCACGGACCTCGACCACGCCACCGACCTGGTCTTCGGCCCCTTCTGGTACCGCCTCCTCGTCGCCCACGCCCCCCTCGACCCCGCCGACGCGGAGGCCCACGTGAGGACGGTCCTGGACGGCCTGACGGGCCGGCACGCCAAGTCGCCTTGACCTCAAGCGGAGTTGAGGTCGTACGCTCGCGGGCATGACGATCAAGGAATACTCCCAGGACCAGCTCGCGGCCCAGCCCATCGGCTACTGGGCCCGCGAGGCCGCCACCCTCGTCATGGGCGGCCTCCGGGCCGCACTCGCCGAGGAGAACCTCACCCAGCCCCACTGGTGGACCCTCAACCACGTGGCCGCCTCCCCGGCCCGCTGGAAGCGCACGGCCCTCACCGAGAAGCTCACCCCGTACGACGACCAGGACACCGACTTCGACGCGGTCTACGACGACCTCGCGGCCCGGGGCTGGCTCACGGAGGCCGACGGAGTCCTGACCCTCACCGAAGCGGGAGAGGCCGGCCGGGTCCGCGCGCACGACCGCAACGCGGAGGTGCACGCGCGGATGCGGGAGGGTGTGGACGACGCGGCGTACGCGGCGACCATCGACGGCCTGCGGCGCATGGTCGCCAACCTGGGCGGCAGCGGCGACCTGCCGGACTAGTACTTCGGCCCGATGTGGGCGTCCATGAGCGCGACGGACTCCTTGCGGGCGATGGACACGTTGAAGGGGTCGCTGCCCCGGGCCAGGATCGTCCACTGGACGCCGACCTTGGCGAGGGTGTCCGTGCAGAGCTTGCGGATGTCGTCGGACTTGTTCGTGAAGAAGTACCGGGGGTACTCGTACCGCTTGCCGTTGCGCACGGTCCAGTTGGTGACCCGGCACCCGTCGGAGTGGATCAGCCCCCGGACGAACTCCCAGGGGTGGGCGTCGACGATGGCCTGCTGCCAGTCCTCGAGGATGATGCGCCGATCATGCTTCTTGCCGGGCCCGTGCTGAGGGAAGAGACAGGTCCAGTGTCGGCCGTAGCTGGTGACGGCTACACAGCCTTGGCGCTGCAGGATGTAGACCTTGTCGGATGGGCGGACCGCCAGGATCGCCGCGCGGCAGAGTTCGATGAGCCCGGGCCAGGCGTCTGCGCACGCGATGCGGAGGTGATGCCCGCCTCGGGGGTGGGGGCTGATGCAGCCGTCGCCGAAGTAGAGGCCCAGGAGGTACGCGTACGCGGCTGGGTCGGGCGGGCCCGCGCATGGTGTCTGATTCATGCGGGGCAGGGGATCGAGGCGTATCTGCCAGGACCGAATGGCCGCCCGGGATATCCCGGTTTGCTTACTGACCGAGTTCAGGCTTCGACCGTCACCGAGAAGGTCTAGGGCGTGCCGCCGAGTTACGAGATCGTACATGTGGGCGACACTGCGCAAACTTCCGTATGGAGGTGAGCAGTTTGCTCGCGATTCCCACGAAAGGGTGGACTGGATTCAAACGGGCGTGACCTTGGAATCCAAGGAAAGGTGCCCCAGGTGGGATTCGAACCCACACTGTCCGCTGTTTGAGAGCGGCCTCTCTAACCGTTGGAGTACTGGGGCCTACGAAACGAAGGATTGCGTGAACCCTGCGTGCGACCACCTTACAGGAGCTAGGTAGGCTCGGGTGAGCAGTTATGCCCCGCAAAGAGGAGCCCCCGTGACCGCCGAGCACGAGTCGACGCCCACGCCCGACGCCGACCAGTCGCACGTTCCGCCGCTGACGACGCGCGTCGTCATCGCCGAGGACGAGGCGCTCATCCGTCTCGACCTCAAGGAGATGCTTGAGGAAGAGGGCTACGCCGTCGTAGGCGAGGCCGGAGACGGGCAGACCGCCGTCGAGCTGGCCCGGGAGCACCGTCCCGACCTGGTCATTCTTGACGTGAAGATGCCCGTTCTCGATGGCATCTCCGCCGCTGAGAAGATCGCGGAGGAGTCCATCGCCCCCGTGCTGATGCTCACCGCGTTCTCGCAGCGCGACCTCGTCGAGCGGGCGCGCGACGCCGGGGCCATGGCCTATCTCGTGAAGCCCTTCAGCAAGAGCGATGTCGTCCCGGCCATCGAGATGGCCGTGTCCCGCTTCGCCGAGCTCCGCGCGCTCGAGAAGGAGGTCGCGGACCTTTCGCTGCGCCTCGAGACCCGCAAGCTCGTGGACCGCGCCAAGAGCATCCTGCAGACGCAGTACGGGCTCTCCGAGCCGGCCGCCTTCCGGTGGATCCAGAAGACCTCCATGGACCGCCGGATGTCCATGCAGCAGGTCGCCGAGGCCGTCATCGAGGACGCCGAGGAGAAGAAGGCCGCCGCCGGCAAGGGCGAGTAGGGCAGAGCGAGAACGAGTGAGGCCCGCCTCCGGATCCTGGATCCGGAGGCGGGCCTCAGTCGTACGAGGGGGGCGGGGACTAGTCCTCGCCGAGGTACGCCTTGCGGACGTCCTCGTTGACCAGGAGCTCGCGGCCCGGGCCCGACAGGACGACCTTGCCGATCTCCATCACGTGGCCCTGGTCGGCCAGGGAGAGCGCCGCCTGGGCGTTCTGCTCGACCAGGAGGATGGTCGTGCCCTGGGACTTGAGCTCGGCGATGGTCGCCATGATCTTCTGCATCATGATCGGCGAGAGGCCCATGGAGGGCTCGTCGAGCATCAGCAGCTTCGGGCGGGACATGAGCGCGCGGCCCATGGCGAGCATCTGCTGCTCGCCGCCCGAGAGGGTGCCGGCGGCCTGCTTGCGGCGCTCTCCCAGGATGGGGAAGAGGTCGTAGGCACGCTGGACGTCCTTCTGGATGCCGTCCTTGTCCTTGCGGAGGAAGGCGCCCAGGAGGAGGTTGTCCTCGATGGTCATGCGCGGGAAGATGTGCCGCCCCTCGGGGGAGTGGGCGAGTCCGAGCGCGACGATGTCGTGCGCGGGGATCTTCTTGAGGGACTTGCCCTGGAACTTGATCTGGCCGCCGCGCGGTTTGATCAGGCCCGAGAGGGTGCGCAGGGTCGTCGTCTTGCCGGCGCCGTTGGTGCCGATCAGGGTGACGATCTGGCCGGCGTCGACGCTGAACGAGATGCCCTTGACGGCTTCGATCTTGCCGTAGGCGACGCGGAGGTCCTCGACCTCGAGGAGTGCGGTCACCGGTCTTCTCCGTCCGTGCTGCTGGTCGTGCTGTCCGTCGCCGCGTCGGCCTCGTCGTGTGCCGCCCCGCTGTGTGCTTCGGCTGCTTCGACTTCGGCGACCTCTTCGGCGCCGGGGGCGCCTTCGAAGGGTTCGCCGAGGTAGGCGGCGATGACGCGCTCGTCGCCCTGGACCTCGGCGGCGGTGCCCTCGATGAGCTTTTCGCCCTGGACGAGGCAGGCGACGCGGTCGCAGAGGTTGAAGATGAAGCGCATGTCGTGCTCGATGACGAGGACGGCGATGCCCTGGTCCCGGATGGCGAAGATGAGTTCTTCGGTGGTCCGGGTCTCCTGCGGGTTCATGCCGGCGGTGGGCTCGTCCAGGAGGATGAGGCCGGGGTCGCTGGCCAGCGCGCGGGCGATCTCGAGCTTGCGCTGTTCACCGTAGGGGAGGTTGCGGGCGAGGTGTTCGGCCTTGTGGTCGAGGCCGATGAACTCGAGGAGTTCCATGGCCCGCTTGCGGCTCGCTGCTTCTTCCCGGCTGAAGTTGGGGAGGCGCAGGAGGGAGGACCAGAGGCCGACCTTGGTGCGGGTGTGGCGGCCGACGAGGACGTTTTCCAGGACCGTCATGTTGTTGAAGAGACGGATGTTCTGGAAGGTGCGGGCGATGCCGGCCGCGGTGACCTTGTACGACTTGGGGGGCAGGACCGTGCCCTTGTACCGGACTTCTCCCTCGGTGGGGATGTAGAGGCCGGTGAGGCAGTTGAAGAAGGTGGTCTTGCCGGCGCCGTTGGGGCCGATGAGGCCGACGATTTCGCCGCTGCGCACGGTGAGGTCGACGTTCTTGACGGCGGTGAGGCCGCCGAAGCGCATCGTGACGCCTCGTGCGTCGAGGACGGTCTCCGCCGTGGTGGCGGGGGTTTCGGTGGTGGTGGTCGTCATGGGTCAGACCCCTGCCTTGCCGAGGACCGTGGGCGCTTCCATGTCCTTGTGGAGTTCGAGCTGGTTGCGCTTGTTGGGGATGAGACCTTCGGGGCGCAGGCGCATCAGGACGATGAGGGCGACGCCGAAGGCGAGGAGCTGGTACTCGCCCAGGAACTGGAGCTTGTTGGGGAGCAGGAAGAGGAGCGATCCGCCGACGAGGGGGCCGGAGATGGTTCCCATGCCGCCGAGGACGACCGCGGCGAGCAGGAAGGCGGAGTTGGGGGGTACGGCGTTGGCGAAGACGTACTGGTCCGGGGTGACGGTGTAGTTCACGTGGGCCTGTACGGCGCCTGCGAGTCCGGCGAGGGTGGCGCCGAGGGCGAAGGCGATGAGCTTGACGCGGAAGCCGTTGATGCCCATGGCTTCGGCGGCGGTTTCGTCTTCGCGGATGGCGACCCAGGCGCGGCCGATGCGGGATTCGGAGCTTCGGCGGAAGACCATGACCACGATGAGGGTGATCAGGAGCATCAGGAAGAAGTAGTTGGCGAAGCGTCCGATGGTGAAGCCGGCGATGGTGTGGGCGGCGCCGAAGTCGAATCCGAAGAGGTCGACGTTGGGGATGTTGGCGATGCCGTTGGGGCCGTTGGTGACGTCGGGGCCGGAGACGCCGTCGAGGTTGTTCATGGAGATGCGGAAGATCTCACCGAAGCCGAGCGTCACGATGGCGAGGTAGTCGCCGCGCAGTCGCAGCGTGGGTGCGCCGATGAGGACGCCGAAGACCATGGAGGCGGCGGCGCCGATGAGGATGGCGGCCCAGAAGGGGAGCTGTACTCCGAAGGGGGAGTTGGGGGAGCCGGAGACCAGGGCCGCGGTGTAGGCGCCGACGCCGAGGAAGGCGACGTAGCCGAGGTCGAGGAGGCCGGTGAGGCCGACGACGATGTTGAGGCCGAGTGCGACGGTGGCGAAGATGAGGATGTTGACGCCGAGGGTCGCGTACTGGTCGTCGGACTGGGTGAAGGGGAATGCGGCCGCGGCTGCGAAGGCGCCGACGAGGGCGACGTTGCGGTGGCGGGTGGTGAGGGTGGTGACGCGGGCCATGACGCCGGCCTTGTTGAAGGCGGCGAAGCCGAAGCCCGCGGTGATCAGGAAGCCGATGAAGAGTTCCTGGTACGGGGTGGTGATGCCGTAGGTGAAGATCCCCAGGCCGATGGCGAGGACGCCGGCGATGATGAGGATTTCGGTCCAGGCGGGGAGTGCGCGGGCGGGCTTGGCCGGGCCGGAGGTGAAGGCGGCCTTGGCGGAGGTGACCTTGTTGCGCGCGTTGTGCTTGAACTGTTCCCAGCTGCTGTCGTCGGGGTCGGGTCCTTCGAGGACGGGGCGTTCGAAGGGGAGCGCGAGGGCGCCGGCGAGGGCGAGGAGGGAGACGAAGAAGGCGATTCCGGCGCCGGGTTCGAGGTCGACGATGACGCCGTTGAGGCTCACGATCGCCAGCACCGTGTAGGTGGTGGTGACGAACGCGGCGAGCGCGGAGAGCTTGATGGCGGCGTCGGCGCCGGAGGGGGTGAGCCAGCCCAGGCCCTTGATCCCGTAGGAGGAGAGGCCGAAGAGGGTGGTGAGGAGTCCGCCGACGAGGACGAGCCACTGGAGTCCGCCGGGGTACCCGTAGACGGTGAGGTCGCCGGGGAAGGCGGTGGTCCAGGTCCAGGAGAGGAAGCAGGAGACGACGGTGAGGGCGCCGCCGGCGGTGGCGATGGCGCGGCCGGTCTTCTCCGGGAGGGGGATGAACCCCTTGGCCTTGGTGGGCTCTGCGTTCATGGTCGTGGTGTCCGTGGTGGTGGTCGTCATGGTCATCACGCCCTGTCCGCGACGCGCTCGCCCAGCAGGCCCTGTGGCCTGAAGAGGAGGACGAGGATGAGGAGGACGAACGCCCAGGTGTTGCCCCAGGTCTGTCCGCCGAGCTGTTCGAAGCCGGGGATGTCGGCGACGTAGGCGGTGGTGAGGGTTTCGGCGAGGCCGAGGACGAGGCCGCCGATCATGGCGCCGTAGATGTTGCCGATGCCGCCGAGGACCGCGGCCGTGAAGGCCTTGAGTCCGAGGAGGAAGCCCATCTTGAAGTTGACTTCGCCGTACTTGAGGCCGTAGGCGACGGCTCCGATGGCGGCGAAGGCCGCGCCGAGGGCGAAGGCGACCGTGATGATGCGGTCGGTGTTGATGCCCATGAGCTTGGCGGTGTCGGGGTCCTGCGAGGTGGCCTGCATGCCGCGGCCGGTGCGGGTCTTCTTGACGAAGAAGCCGAGGATGGCCATGGAGATGGGGGCGGCGAGCAGGAGGAAGACGTCACCGGTCTGGATGGTGATGCTGCCGAGGTGGAAGGGGCCGCCGGGGATTTCGGGGAAGACGACCTTCGACTTCGCGCCGGGGTACCAGGCCCATACGGCCTGCTGGAGTGCCAGGGAGAGGCCGATGGCGGTGATGAGCGGGGCGAGGCGGGGGGCGGTGCGCAGGGGCCGGTAGGCGAATCGTTCGGCGCCGACGGCTATGAGGGTGGCGACGATGATCGCGCCTATGAGCATGAGGGGGAGGGCGACCCACATGGTGGTGCCGCCGGGGAGCATGGTCCAGACGGTGAGTGCTCCGAATCCGCCGGTCATGAAGATCTCGCCATGCGCGAAGTTGATGAGCTGGACGATGCCGTAGACCATCGTGTAGCCAATGGCGACGAGCCCGTACATGGATCCCAGTAGCAGGCCGTTGACCAGCTGTTGCGGCAGTTCGTGCACCGCAGGTCCTCCGAGTCTTTCGACGGATGTGACACCGCGCGGGGCGCTTTTTGTGCGCGCCCCGCGCGGCAGGTTGGTGGTGCTCCCGTGGCCGGCCGTTCGAGCGGACTACCGGCTGCGGGTGGGGTGGGTGACCGGGGTGGGTCAGCCGCCGAGGGTGCCCGACTCGACGGACTTCCACTCGGTGCCCTCGACCTTGTAGACGGTGAGCTGCTTGTTGGTGGCGTCACCGAACTCGTCGAAGGAGACCTTGCCGGTCACGCCGTCGAAGGAGACGCCCTGGACGGCGGCGAGGACCTTGGCGCGGGCGTCGGTGGGGAGCTTGCCGTTGTTGGCGTCGACGGTGGCCTTGACGGCCTCGATGATCGCCCAGGCGGAGTCGTAGGAGTAGCCGCCGTAGGCGGAGAAGGGCTCCTTGTATCCGGCCTTGGTGTAGTTGGCGACGAAGTCCTTGGCGGACGGCAGGCTCTCGACGGGGGCGCCGACCGAGGTGGCGAGGTCGCCCGCGGCGCCGGCGCCGGCGAGCTCGACGTACTTCTTGTCGTAGATGCCGTCACCGCCGATGAGCGGGATGTTGGCGCCGGCGGCCTTGATCTGCTTGGAGAGCGGGCCGGCCGCGGGGTATTCGCCGCCGTAGTAGACGACGTCGGCGCCGGAGCTCTTGACCTGGGTCACGATCGCGCCGAAGTCGGTGGACTCGGGGTCGATGTGGCCTTCGCCGACGACCTTGCCGCCGAGCTTGGTGAACTCGCCCTTGAAGGTGCCGGCGAGGCCTGCGCCGTAGGTCTTCTTGTCGTCGATGATGAAGACGTTCTTCTTGCCGGCCTTGTTGAAGAGGTACTGCGCCGCGAACGGGCCCTGGATGGCGTCCGTGGTGGCGGTGCGGAAGTAGCTCTTGTAGGTGCGGACCTTCTCGCCGGTCGCCCACTTCGGTCCCTGGGAGAGGGAGGGGCTGGTGTTGGCGGGGGAGATCTGGACGAGCTTGGCGTCGTCGAAGACCTTCTGCATGGACTCCGAGACGGAGGAGTTCAGCGGGCCGACGACACCGAGGACGTCCTTGTCGGCGGTGAGCTTGGTGGCGTTCTGCTGGCCGGAGGAGGCCTGGGCCTGGTCGTCCAGGGCCTGGATCTTGAAGGTGACGCCCTTGACGTACTTCTTCTCGTTGGCCTGCTTGGCGGCCAGGTCGGCGGAGTTCTTGATGCCGAGGCCGAGGGCCGAGAGGTCGCCGGTGAGCGGGGCGTCGACGCCGATGACGACCGTGGTGTCGCCACCGCCGGCGGTGTCTCCGCCCTTGTCGTCACGCGAGCCACAGGCGGTGAGAGTGAGGGCACCCGCGGCGAGAGCGGCGGTGACGGCAATGAGAGAACGCTGACGCACGATCAGTCCTTTCCTGGCACTGCGTCCCCCGTGGGACGCACCGTGTCGAACGCGGGGAACCGAACTGATGGGAATCCGGCTGGTCGCGGTGACTGGCCGTGACTCTAAGCGGGTCTTAGGGCGTTATGGAGGGCTGAGGCCAATGATGTGACTCTCTTGTTATGCCACGGCGTAATACATAGCGGATCTCTGGGGGTGGAAAGGGGGAAATCCGGCCGGTTCGTCTTGTCCGCATGATGAGACGGGTGAGGACCATGCGACGGTTTGAGTCCTGTCGCGCCAGGACTCTGGGCACTTTTGGTCATGACGGCGAGGGGGTGCTCGCGTCTCGATCTACGGGACAGGCCCTGGTCAGGGCGTTGGAGAGATCCCGCGCATATCGGTCGCCGGGGATGTAGCTGTGATCCTCTTTCTCAAACCCATTACTTAGGGTTACTTCGAGGAAAGGGAGTCCGGAATTCCGTGCCACATGCACGCAGTCTGTGACCCGAATCAGTAGGACGAGGTCACGGGCTTCCTCCGGGGCGAGCGTGGCCGGAAGTGATGGCCGGACCTCCACCGTCAGCGCCCGCGAGGGCTGCGCCAGACGCTCCAGCGCGACCGCCGGCCCGGAGGCGGCGCGCACACGCACGGTGAACGCGAAGGCCGCGCCCGAGGGGGCCGGCTCGACCGGCCCGACGTACGCGAGCGAGAACACCTGCGAGGGTGCGGGCGGCCGGTACGGGGCCGGCCGCGGCCGGGACGCGTACAGTGCCGCCCCGGCGGCGATGACGGCGCCCGCGCAGGTCAGCGCCCCGAGGGCCAGGGCGGCCCGCCGGTGGCGCACGTAGGCCTCGCGGGCCCGCCGGACGGCCGGGAGCGTACGGAGACCGGGGCGCGGGCCCTCCGGGCCGTCGCGGCCGCCGAGGTCGTCGGGGCCGCCGAGGCCGTCGAGGCCGTCGAGCGACTCCGTGCCCTCTCCGGGCTCGACCGGGCCGATGCCGCCGCTCACTGCCAGGGGCCGTCCGTCGGGCCGCCCGAGCGGTAGCGGTCCGCGCAGCGCCGCCCGGCCTCCCGGGCGGTGAGCTCGCGGGCGGCGGCCGGGCCCTTGGCGTCCCGCTCGGTGCGGGCGTCGGCGAGGACGGCGCGCAGGATGTCGTTCTGGCCGCCGGACAGGCCCATGGACTGGTAGTCGAGGGCGACGGCGTCGCGGCCCTCGCCCGCGTCGAGGATCACGCCCGCCCAGTGCGTGATCAGGCGGGTGCACACGTCCTGGGGTGCCTGGGGCGCCGGCGATGCCCGGGGTGCGGGCGGGGCGGACGGCCGGGCGGTGGTCCCCGGCGTGCCGCCGGCGCAGCCGAGCGGTGCAGCGGCCAGCAGCGCCGTCGTCGCCGCCGCGGCCAAGGCGCGCCGCGGCGCCGGTCCGGATCCCATGCGGGGAACGCTAGACCGGCGCCGCTGGGAGGGCAACGGCTAGTTGTTGCCGTCCTGTTGCGGGTTGGCGTCGCGCAGCAGGCAGGTCAGGCGTGCGGTGCAGACCCGGCGGTCCTGTTCGTCCGTGATGACCACCTCGTAGGTGGCGGTGGAGCGGCCGCGGTGCACGGGGGTCGCGACGCCGGTGACCAGGCCGGAGCGGGCGCCGCGGTGGTGGGTGCAGTTCAGGTCGACGCCGACGGCGACCTTGGTGATGCCGCCGTGCATCATCGCGCCGACCGAGCCGATGGTCTCCGCGAGGACGGCGGAGGCTCCGCCGTGGAGGAGTCCGTAGGGCTGGGTGTTGCCCTCGACGGGCATGGTGGCGACGACGCGCTCGGCGGAGGCCTCCAGGATGCGGATGTCCATCCGCTTGCCGAGGTCGCCCGCCGAGAACAGCGCGGGCAGGTCGATGCCCAGGGCCGTGTACTCGTCGAGGACCTCCTGCGGGAACTTCACCGCGTGCTGCTGCTCGCCCATGGGCCGACTCCGTTCGTCAACGTTCGTTAACCTGCTTGTACTGGAGTCGTTCTATCAGGACGGCTCGAAGCGCACGACGACGGACTTGCTCGCCGGGGTATTGCTGACGTCCGCGGTGGAGTCGAGGGGCACCAGCACGTTGGTCTCCGGGTAGTAGGCGGCGGCGCAGCCGCGGGCGGTCGGGTAGTGCACGACGCGGAAGCCGGGGGCGCGCCGTTCCACGCCGTCGCGCCACTCGCCGACGAGGTCGGTGTACGAGCCGTCGGCGAGGCCGAGTTCGGCGGCGTCCTCGGGGTTGACCATGACCACGCGGCGGCCGCCGGTGATGCCGCGGTAGCGGTCGTCGAGGCCGTAGATGGTGGTGTTGTACTGGTCGTGGCTGCGCAGGGTCTGCAGGAGCAGGCGCCCCGCCGGGAGGCGGGGGTACTCCACGGGTGCGGCCGTGAAGTTGGCCTTGCCGGTCTTCGTGGGGAAGCGGCGCTCGTCGCGCGGGGCGTGCGGGAGCTGGAAGCCGCCGGGGCGGGCGACGCGGGCGTTGAAGTCCTCGAAGCCGGGGACGACGCGGGAGATCCGGTCGCGGATGGCCGCGTAGTCCTGTCCGAACTCCTCCCACGGGGTCCGGGAGGCCTCGCCGAGGACGGCGCGGGCCATGCGGGCCACGATCGCGGGCTCGGAGAGCAGGTGCGGGGAGGCGGGGGCGAGGTTGCCGCGGGAGGAGTGGACCATGCCCATGGAGTCCTCGACGGTGACGAACTGCTTGCCTCCCGCCTGGACGTCCTTGTCGGTGCGGCCCAGGGTGGGCAGGATCAGGGCGCGCCTGCCGGTGACGGCGTGGGAGCGGTTGAGCTTGGTGGAGACGTGCACGGTCAGGGAGGCGCGGCGGATCGCGGCCTCGGTGACCTCGGTGTCGGGGGTGGCGCCGACGAAGTTGCCGCCCATGGCGAAGAGGACCTTGGCCTCGCCGTCGCGCAGGGCCTGGATGGAGCGGACCACGTCGAAGCCGTGCTCGCGGGGCGAGGTGATCCGGAATTCGCGGTCCAGGGCGTCGAGGAAGGCGGGCGCCGGGCGCTCGAAGATCCCCATGGTGCGGTCGCCCTGGACGTTGGAGTGGCCGCGGACGGGGCAGACGCCGGCGCCGGGGCGGCCGATGTTGCCGCGCAGGAGCAGCAGGTTGACGACCTCGCGGATGGTGGCGACGGAGTGCTTGTGCTGGGTGAGGCCCATGGCCCAGCAGACGATGGTGCGCCGGGAGGCCAGGATCATGGCCAGGGCGCGCTCGATGTCGGGGCGGGTCAGGCCGGTGGCGGTGAGGGTCTCGTCCCAGTCGGTGTCCTTGGCGGCGGCCGCGAAGTCCTCGTAGCCGTGGGTGTGCTCGCGGATGAACTCCTCGTCGGTGGCGCCGCCCGCCTCGATGACGAGCTTGTTGAGGAGGCGGAAGAGGGCCTGGTCGCCGCCGATGCGGATCTGGAGGAACAGGTCGTTGAGGGCGGTGCCCTTGAGCATGCCCAGGGGGGTCTGCGGGTTCTTGAAGCGTTCCATGCCGGCCTCGGGCAGCGGATTCACCGAGATGATCTTCGCGCCTGCGGATTTGGCCTTCTCCAGGGCGGAGAGCATGCGCGGGTGGTTGGTGCCCGGGTTCTGGCCGGCGACGATGATCAGGTCGGCCTGGTGGAGGTCTTCCAGGGAGACGCTTCCCTTGCCGACGCCGATGGTCTCGTTGAGCGCGGAGCCCGAGGACTCGTGGCACATGTTCGAGCAGTCGGGGAGGTTGTTGGTGCCGAACTCGCGGGCGAACAGCTGGAAGAGGAACGCCGCTTCGTTGCTGGTGCGGCCCGAGGTGTAGAAGAGGGCCTCGTCGGGGGAGTCCAGGGCGCGCAGTTCCTCCGCGATCACCGCGAAGGCCCGGTCCCAGGTGACGGGCTCGTAGCGGTCGGCGCCGGCCTCCATGAGCATCGGCTGGGTGATGCGGCCCTGCTGGCCCAGCCAGTAGCCGGAGCGGCCGGCGAGGTCGGCCAGGGGGTGCTCGGCGAAGAACGCGGGGGTGACCCGGCGCAGGGTGGCCTCCTCCGCGACGGCCTTGGCGCCGTTCTCGCAGAACTCGGCGGTGTGCCGCTTGTCGCCCTCGGGCCAGGCGCAGCCGGGGCAGTCGAAGCCGTTCTTCTGGTTGACCTTGAGGAGGGTGCGGGCGGTACGGGCCAGGCCCATCTGCTCCTGCGCGATCCTCAGGGTGTGCCCGATCGCGGGCAGGCCTGCGGCCGCGTGCTGAGGGGGCGCTACCTGCGGCGCGTCCTGTACCGGATCACCTGTGGGCGGCTTGGTGGCCATGTCGCTCCCCTTTGAGCAGTCTGCTGCGTACACATCCGATCCTGTCACGCTCCGTCCGCGGCGCCGACGCCGGATTTTCCCCGTCCCCTCCGCCCGCCGCGCAGCCCGTCCGGTTTTGTCGGTGGCGGCGCCTAGGATCGGGGGCGTGGCAGATTCAGCATCGAAGAAGACCGACCAGCCGACCGCAGCGGACCGCCCCCGCCTGATGCTCATGGACGGGCACTCCCTGGCGTACCGGGCGTTCTTCGCGCTGCCCGCGGAGAACTTCACCACCGCGACGGGACAGCCGACCAACGCCATCTACGGCTTCGCGTCGATGCTGGCGAACACGCTGCGCGACGAGGCGCCCACGCACTTCGCGGTGGCGTTCGACGTGTCCCGCAAGACGTGGCGCTCGGCGGAGTTCCCCGAGTACAAGGCGAACCGCTCCAAGACCCCCGACGAGTTCAAGGGGCAGGTGGAGCTGATCGGCGAGCTCCTGGACGCGATGAGCGTGCCGCGCTTCGCGGTCGACGGCTTCGAGGCCGACGACGTGATCGCGACCCTCGCCACGCAGGCCGAGGCCCTCGGCTTCGACGTGCTCATCGTCACCGGCGACCGGGACTCCTTCCAGCTCGTCTCCGAGCACACCACCGTGCTCTACCCGACCAAGGGCGTCTCGGAGCTGACCCGCTTCACCCCGGAGAAGGTCGAGGAGAAGTACGGGCTCACCCCCCAGCAGTACCCGGACTTCGCGGCGCTGCGCGGCGACCCGTCCGACAACCTCCCCGGCATCCCGGGCGTCGGCGAGAAGACGGCCGCCAAGTGGATCACCCAGTTCGGGTCGTTCGCGGAGCTCGTCGAGCGCGCCGAGGAGGTCAAGGGCAAGGCCGGGCAAAACTTCCGCGACCACCTGGACGCCGTGAAGCTCAACCGGGTCCTGACCGAGATGGTCAAGGACGTCGCCCTGCCCAAGACCCCCGCCGACCTGGCCCGCGCCCCCTACGACCGGACGGCCGTCACCGGAGTCCTGGACGTACTGGAGATCCGCAACGCCTCCCTGCGCGAGCGACTGCTCGCCGTCGACCCGGGCGCGGCCGAGGAGCAGGCGCCGGCCCCGGCCGCGGCCGCCGTCGAGCTGGACGGCTCCGTGCTCGGCGCCGGCGAGCTCGCGCCGTGGCTGGAGAGCCACGCGGGCGCCCCGCTCGGCATCTCCACCGTCGACAGCTGGGCGCTCGGCACCGGCAACGTCTCCGAGATCGCGCTGGCCTCGGCCGGCGGCGCGGCCGCCTGGTTCGAGCCGTCCGCGCTGGACGAGGCCGACGAGCGGGCCTTCGCCGCCTGGGCCGCCGACGCCGCCAGGCCCAAGGTGGTGCACAACGCCAAGGCCCTGATGCGGGTCTTCCCCGAGCACGGCTGGACCCTGGCCGGGGTCGCCATGGACACCGCGCTCGCCGCCTATCTGGTCAAGCCGGGCCGCCGCTCCTTCGCGCTGGACGTGCTCTCCCAGGAGTACCTGCACCGGGAGCTCGCGCCGGCCGCCGCCGACGGGCAGCTCGCCTTCGGCGCCGACGACACCGCCGAGGCCGAAGCCCTGATGGCGCAGGCCCGCGCCGTCCTGGACCTCGGGGACGCCTTCACGGTGAAGCTGCCCGAGGTGGGCGCCGCCGAGCTGCTCCACGACATGGAGCTGCCCACCTCCGAGCTGCTCGCCCGCCTGGAGCGGGCCGGCATCGCCGTCGACCGGAGTCACCTGGAGGGCATGGAGCTGCAGTTCGCGGGCGCCGTGCAGCAGGCGGTGAAGGAGGCGCACGCCGCGGTGGGCCACGAGTTCAACCTCGGCTCGCCCAAGCAGCTCCAGGAGGTCTTCTTCGGCGAGCTGGACCTGCCGAAGACGAAGAAGACCAAGACGGGCTACACCACCGACGCCGACGCGCTCGCCTGGCTGGCCACCCAGACCGACCACGAACTGCCCGTGATCATGCTCCGGCACCGGGAGCAGGCCAAGCTGCGCGTCACCGTCGAGGGCCTGGTCAAGATGATCGCCGCCGACGGCCGGGTGCACACCAGCTTCAGCCAGACCGTCGCCGCGACCGGCCGGCTGTCCTCCACCGACCCGAACCTGCAGAACGTGCCGGTGCGCACCGACGAGGGCCGGGCCATCCGCCGCGGCTTCGTCGTCGGCGAGGGATACGAATCCCTCATGACCGCCGACTACAGCCAGATCGAGCTGCGCGTCATGGCCCACCTCTCCGAGGACGAGGGCCTGCTCGAAGCCTTCCAGTCGGGCGAGGACCTGCACACGACCGTCGCCTCCCAGGTGTTCGGCGTCGAGCGCTCCGAGGTCGACGCCGAGATGCGGCGCAAGATCAAGGCCATGTCCTACGGTCTGGCCTACGGGCTCTCCGCGTTCGGCCTGGCCCAGCAGCTGAACATCGAGCCCGGTGAGGCCCGCGGCCTGATGGAGACCTTCTTCGAGCGCTTCGGCGGGGTACGGGACTACCTGGGCCGCGTCGTCGAGGAGGCCCGCGCCACCGGCTACACGGCCACGATCCTCGGCCGCCGCCGCTACCTCCCGGACCTCAACAGCGACAACCGCCAGCGCCGCGAGGCCGCCGAGCGGATGGCGCTGAACGCCCCGATCCAGGGCACCGCCGCCGACATCGTCAAGGTCGCGATGCTGCGCGTGGACAGGGCGATCACCGAGGCCGGGCTGACGTCGCGGATGCTGCTCCAGGTCCACGACGAAATCGTGCTGGAGATCGCGCCCGGAGAGCGCAAGCGGGTCGAGGAGCTGGTGCGCCGCGAGATGGCCGCCGCCGTCGACCTGCGGGCCCCGCTCGACGTGTCCGTGGGCGTCGGCCCCGACTGGGAGTCCGCCGCGCACTGATCACCCGCCCGCACCTGTGGTCCGGCAGCGCCCGTCCCCGCCTACGCGGTGGGGACGGGCGTTTTCGTGCCCTCGTTCTCGCCCGACGCCGCCGGGTCCGCGCCCGCGCCCGCGTCCGTGGAGGGCCGCGCGCGCAGCCGCCACTGGCGCAGCCGCACGAGGACCCCGTACAGCAGCAGCCCCACGACGAGGCCGCCGCCCGCACCGAAACAGATGGTCGGGATGATGTCGAGCGGGGTGCGGATCGTGTCGAAGAAGGTGAAGAAGCGCAGCACGCGCACGGTGACCCCGACCGCCACGCACACCAGGACCAGCGCGAGCGCGCCCCCCACCCCGGCCCGGCCGAGCACCGGGACGGACGCGGGGGCCGGCGCGTCCGGCAGCCGGCGCAGCGCGGTCACCGTGAACCAGACCAGGAAGCAGGCCGCGAGCGCCGAAGTCCCGTACTGCAGGTACGAGTAGAGGGGCAGGCCGAGGGCGAGCGGCTCGCCCAGCTCCGGCAGGGTGCGCGTCCCGAAGCGGTCCACGTGCGTGAAGGCGTCCCACACCACGTGCGTGAGGGAGCCGATGACCGCCGAGAGGTAGAACCAGAGGGCCAGCGCGGGCAGTCGGCGGCCCCGCCACTCCTCGCCCCGGACGAAGGAGTGCACCCTGCCCTGCCGGCGGCGGGGCAGGAGCGCGATCAGCGGCTCGCGCAGCAGCAGCCAGCACGCCGCGAGGACGGCGGTCAGTACCGCGTCGGCGGTCAGGACGCCGGGCAGGGAGTGCGTGAAGGTGCCGTACGGCCTGAGGCCCGACACGAGCGTGTCGGCGAAGTAGAAGCTGTCGGGGGCGAACGACCCGAGGACCAGGGCCGATCCGACGAGGGGGCCGCGCGCACGGCCGGAACGGCGGACGGCCGGAAGTACGGCGGCCGCATGGCTGAGGGTGAACGGCATGGGACGTGGTCTCCGGGGTCGGCTCATCGACCGGTGCGGTCCGGTGCGATCGGTGTGTCCAGTATGGGCGGGCTGCGGAACTCATGAGGAAATCGTGAATTCCGACTCGCGATGCGTGCCATGGACAGCGAGTTGACGTAGGGTCACGCGGACGTCGAGGGGGAGGGGGGTCCGGCTCATGACGGCTCGGACACGGATACCGGGACACCGGTCCGCGGTGTGGGGGATGTCGACACGGTTCGGCCGGGTGGCGCGCAAGGGCGGGGCCGCCGTGGTCGCCTCCGCCTTCGTGGCCGCCGCGCTGACCGCCTCGCAGGGGCCGGTCGCGGCGAGCGCCGAGACGATCACGGTCGCCGAGCCCGCGCCGGTACCCGGCGGCTCCGCGGGGGACGGCTCCTACTTCACCGCCCTGCCGCCCCTGGTGAGCCCCGAGCCGCCGGCCGTACTGCTGCCCGAGGGCGGGGCGGGTCCGGCGCCGGCGCCGACCGTGGTGCCGGCCGCCGCGGATCCCGGTGCGCGCACCGGGCCCGCGGCCACGGGCGGGGCCGAGGGCGCGCAGGGGATACCGGCGAGCGTGCTCGCCGCGTACCGGGGCGCCGAGCGGGCGGTCGGCAGGACCGACCCCGGATGCGGGCTGCGCTGGCAGCTCCTCGCGGCGATCGGCAAGGTCGAGTCCGGGCAGGCGCGCGGCGGCCAGGTCGACGCCGCCGGCAAGACGCTGCGGCCGATCCTGGGCCCCGTGCTCGACGGCAACGGCTTCGCCAACATCTCGGACACCGACGGCGGGGCCTACGACGGGGACACGCGCTACGACCGTGCGATCGGGCCCATGCAGTTCATCCCGTCCACCTGGGCCTCGTGGGGCCAGGACGCCAACGGCGACGGCCGCCGCGACCCCCACAACGTGCACGACGCCGCGCTCGCGGCGGGCCGCTACCTGTGCGCCGGTAGCCGTGACCTGCGGGTGGACGCGGATCTGGACCGGGCCGTGCTGTCGTACAACCAGTCCTCCGCGTACCTGCGGACGGTGCGGTCGTGGTTCACGTACTACCTGAAGGGCGTGCACGAAGTCCCGGACGGCCGGGGCGGTGGTGGCGGCGGTACCGGTACGGGAAGTGGCGGCGGCAGTGGGGGCAGCCAGGCCGGCACACCGCCGAAGCCGAGCCCGAGCCCGATTCCGAAGCCGACGCCTTCGCCGAAGCCCACACCGTCGCCGAAGCCGAAGCCGAAGCCGACGCCGACGCCCACGCCGACGCCGAGTCCCACGCCTTCGCCGAAGCCGACGCCCACGCCGACTCCGAGCCCGACGCCTACGCCGAGCCCGACGCCGACTCCGAGCCCGACGCCCACGCCGACGCCTACCCCGACGCCCACGCCGAGCCCGACTCCGAGTCCGAAGCCCACCCCGTCGCCGATGCCCACGCCCACGCCCACGCCGAAGCCCACCGCTTCGGTCTCCCCGTCGCCGAGCCCGAGCCCGAAGCCGAGCCCGAAGCCGAAGCCGTCGGCCAAGCCGTCGCCCAAGCCCTCGGCCTCGCCCTCCGCGTCCGCCGGCGCTCCGGCGCCCACGAGGACCCCCTGACGCGACACCCACCGCGGCCCGCCCCCTGACCAGGGGGCGGGCCGCGGCATGACCCCCTGCGCCCGGCGCCCCGCGAGGTCCCCGCGCGAGCAGTGGCGCAAACGGTTCTCATCTGTCACCCGCATTGCTACGGTGCCACCGCCCTGACACCCCATCAGATTCCGGAGGCCCCGGCATGCGCGCAATCGTCGCCGCCGCCAGCGGTCTCGTCCTCGCGGTGCTCCTCGTCCTCGCCATCACGGCGGCCGGGGCGCCGGAAGGCAAGACCTCACCGAAGCCCCTGCTCACCACCGCGCCCGCCGCGCCCGGAAAGTAGAGGAGGGCCCGGCCATGCGACGCAGAGCAAGCCTCGTCCTGCTAGCCGTAGCCGTGTTCTGTGCAGCCCTCGCACCGCTGCTGCGCTGGTACGCGTACCCCAGGCTCGCGAAGATCCCGCCGAACCAGTACCAGGAGGTGGTCCTGGAGGCGAAGGACGCCACCCTGATCGACTACACCGCGGGCATGCAGCCGAAGAAGGTCGACAAGGTCACCATCGTCCAGACCCTCAAGGGCAACGTCGAGGCCTCGAAGGAGATCGAGGCCAGCGCGGGCAAGGACGTGGTGGTCTGGGACACCCTGACCCACATCATGGGCCCCGACGGGAAGATGGTCTCCCAGATACCCGAGCGCTACATCTTCGACGCCCACACCCAGGCGCCGGTGCACGCCACGGGCGAGGCGGTGGACGGGGACCCGGTCAAGCGCGAGGGCATCGAGTTCAAGTGGCCGTTCTTCACCGAGCCCCGCGACTACCTGTACTTCGACCAGCAGACCCGGACCTCCTCGCCCATCCACTACGTGGGCCCGCGCACCTTCAAGGGCATGGACGTCTACTACTACGAGCAGACCGTCCCCTGGACCAAGGTCTCGCTGCCGAAGAAGATGCCGGTCGACATGGACTCGTCCACCTTCGAGCAGACCACCGGCACCTCCCTCTGGTACACGACGAAGGCGATGTTCTGGGTCGACCCGGTGACCGGGGCGCCCGTCAACGCCGAGCAGGAGATCCAGCAGGAGATGCGCGGCGGGAGCATCGCGGGCAGCGCGCCCGACGGGAAGATCACCGTCTTCGCGGGACACGTGAAGATGCGCGAGGACTACAGCGACTACACCGTCGCCCTGGTCAAGTCGAACCGGACCAAGGTCCTCGCGCTGCACACCTACGCTCCGATCGGCCTCGCGGCCGGCGGGCTCGCGCTCTTCGGGCTCGCGCTCTGGCTGGAGGCGCGCGGCCGGCGTCCGCGGCACGAGGAGCCGTTCACCGCTTGAGCCGGGCGGTGGTGTGCCGGGTGGGCTCGGCGGTCGCCGGATCCTCGGGCCACGGGTGCTTGGGATAGCGGCCGCGCAGCTCGGCGCGGACGGCGCGGTAGCCGCCCTGCCAGAAGGACGCCAGATCGGCGGTGACCGCGGCGGGCCGGCCGGCGGGCGACAGGAGATGGACGAGTACGGGCACCCCCGCGACCTTGGGGGTCTCGGCCAGCCCGAACAGCTCCTGGAGCTTGACCGCGAGCACGGGCTGACCGTGCTCGGCGGAGTAGTCGACGCGGATCCGGGAGCCGCTCGGCACCTCGATCCGCTCCGGGGCCAGCTCGTCGAGCCGGGCGGCCTCTCCCGTGGCCCAGGGCAGCAGCCGGTTCAGCGCCTGCCCCGCGTCGATCCGTGCGAGGTCGGCGCGGCGGCGGGCCCGCGACAGCTCGGGCTCCAGCCAGTCGTCGGCCCGCTCCAGCAGCTCCCCGTCGTCCGCCACGTCGGGCCAGGGCGGGCCGAGCGTGCGGTGCAGGAACCCGAGCCGGGACCGCAGCGCCCGCGCGTCCGGGCTCCAGCGGAGCAGGCCGAGCCCTTCGGTGCGCAGTCCGTCGAGCAGCGCGGCCCTGACGAGGGCGCGGTCGGGGTTGCGCAGGGGGCGCTCGGCGAGCTCGATGGCACCGAGCCGGGTGATCCTGCGGGCCACGAGGTCGCCGTCCTCCCAGTGCACCTCCTCGCCCTCGCGGAACAGGTGGCCGGCCGCCGCGCGGGCGGTGTCCTCGTCGAGGAGGGCCCCGAGACGGATGCGGGCGGACGCGGAGTGCGGGGGCCGGTCGGCGACGGCGACGGCCAGCCAGGGCGCGCTGCGCAGCCCTGACCCCTCGCCGAGCTCGGCCCCGGTCCCGGAGGCCATGAGGAAGGCCCCCTGACCCTTGGCCCGGGCGACCCGCTCCGGGAAGGCCAGTGCGGCCACCAGCCCGGCGGCGGCGTCGTCGGGAAGGGGCCCTTGCCCCGCCCCGCCCGGCGCAGCGGGAAGGGTCCGGGTGGGGGGCTGCCCCGCAGGGCTCCTCCCGTCCGCGGCGGCGCGCTCCAGGCGCCTGGCCTCCGTGCGCCAGCGCGACGCGTACGGGTCGCCGCCCGTGCGGGCCCGGCGCCAGGCCGCGGCCAGGTCGTCTCCGTACTCCCGCGGCGGCTCCTCGCTCAGCAGGGCCACCAGTTCCGCCGCCGGCCGGGGGCCCAGCGCGGCGGAGCCGTCGAGGAGGGCGCGGGCGAGGCGCGGGTGCAGGCCGAGCCGGGCCATCCGCAGTCCCCGCGGGGTGGGCCGGCCGTCGGGGGACACCGCTCCCACCGCGAGCAGCACCTCGCGCGCCGCGGCCATGGCCCCGGCCGGCGGCGGATCGAGCAGGGCCAGGCCGTTCGCGTCCGGGTCGCCCCAGCAGGCGGCCTGGAGGGCGAACTGCGCGAGGTCCGCGATCCGGATCTCGGGGGAGGGGTACGCGGGCAGCCGCCCGTCCTCCGCCTCGGCCCAGCACCGGTACACCGTGCCCGGGGCCTCGCGCCCGGCCCGGCCCGCGCGCTGGCGGCCGGCCGCGCGGGACGCCCGTACGGTCGCGAGCGCCCCCAGGCCCCGGGCGTGGTCCACCCGGGGTTCGCGGGCCAGCCCCGAGTCCACGACGATCCGTACGCCGGGCACCGTCAGGCTGGACTCCGCGACGGCGGTGGACAGGATGACCCGGCGGTGCCCGGCCGGGGTCAGCGCCGCGTCCTGGACGGAGGCCAAAGCGCGGCCGTGCATCTGGAGCACCTCCGCGCCGACGCCGCCGAGCTGCCCGGCGACCCGGGCGATCTCGCCGACGCCGGGCAGGAAGCACAGCAGGTCGCCGGAACGTTCCGCCAGCGCCCGCCGCACCACCGAGGCCACGTGCGTCAGCTGCGCCGGGTCCACCCGCATCCCGTGCGGTGGCCGCACCGGGCGGGCCGGCGGGGCCCACACCGTCTCCACCGGGTGGGAGACGCCGGCGGCCTCCACGACCGGGGCGCCGCCGAGCACCCGGGACCAGCCGGCCGCGTCGGTGGTCGCGGACGCCGCGAGGAGGCGCAGCTCCGGGCGGAGGTTCTCGCGTACGTCCAGGAGGAACGCGGCGACCGTGTCGGCGTCCAGGTGCCGCTCGTGGCACTCGTCCAGGACGACCAGGTCGGTCCCGGAGAGTTCCTGGTCCCGCTGGAGGCGCTGGAGGAGCACGCCGGTGGTGACCACCTCGATCACGGTGGACGGTCCGACCACCCGCTCCCCGCGCACCGTGAACCCGACCGAGGCGCCGACCTGCTCGCCGAGCAGCCAGGCCATCCGCCGGGCCGCCGCACGGGCGGCGATCCGGCGGGGTTCGGCCACCACGACCCGGCGGCGCGGCCCGTGCGCCGATCCGCTGCCGTCCGGTCCCACCAGCCCCGCCAGCACCAGGGGCACCAGCGTGGTCTTGCCGGTGCCGGGCGGGGCGCAGAGCACGGCGGTGCCGTGGGCGTCCAGCGCCGCCACGAGCGCGGGCACGGCTTCCCGCACGGGAAGGGCGTCGAGGTCGGCCGTACGGACCGGGCGCTGCTGCGTCACCGGATCAGTCCCGCTCGCACACGAAGATCGCCGTACCGGGGATGAGGTTGCCGCGCAGCGGGGACCAGCCGCCCCACTCCTGGCTGTTCCACGCGGGCCATTCCGGCTCGACCAGGTCGAGGAGGCGGAAGCCGCCCGCGACCACGTCCCGTACCCGGTCGCCGAGGGTGCGGTGGTGCTCCACGTACACGGCGCGGCCCTGCTCGTCCTGCTCGACGTACGGGGTGCGGTCGAAGTAGGAGGCGGCCACGGACAGCCCCTCGGGGCCCGGCTCGTCGGGGAAGGCCCAGCGGATGGGATGGGTGACGGAGAAGACCCAGCGCCCGCCGGGGCGCAGGACCCGGCGCACCTCGCGCATCACGTTGACGGGGTCGGCGACGAAGGGAACGGCCCCGTAGGCGGAGCAGGCGAGGTCGAAGGAGGCGTCGCGGAAGGGCAGGCGCCCGGCGTCGGCCTCGACCAGGGGGACGTCCTCGCCGATGCGCAGGGCGTGCTGGAGCTGGCGGTGGGAGAGGTCCAGGGCGACGGGACGGGCGCCCTGGGCGGCCAGCCAGCGCGAGCACTGGGCGGCGCCGGCGCCGATCTCCAGGACGTCCTTGCCCTTGAGGGAGGCGGCGGGGCCGAGCAGGGCGGCCTCCGCCTCGTCCAGGCCCTCGGGGCCCCAGACGAAGCGGTCGTCACCGAGGAACGCTCCGTGCTCGCTCTGGTACTCGTCGGCGTTGCGGTCCCACCAGCCCCGGCTGGCCCGGCTGCTCTCCGCTTCCCCGGCGTCACGCCGCGTGGCCTCGGAATCGTCGTCGGCGGGGGATCCGGCTTCGTACGCCTCTTCGGGGGCGCGGTCCTCTTGGTTCATGGGGCCCGTCGTCGTAGTCTGCGAATGTCTGCGGAAAGCGGGCTGGAAGGGCCATCGGCGCCTGCCCGCCCGCCAATTGTGCCGGTTGTGCGGTGATCCGCCCGGGGTGTGCGCCTTCGCGCATTGACCCTGTCCGGCTGCCCCCGTATGCTACAAGTTGCGCTGCGAGCCTGTGCTCCTCAGACCTAGCAGGCTGCGCTTGTATCTGTTGATGTCCCCTCGGTTTTCGAGGCCCCCACCCCGCACTTCGCGGAACTGGGGCTTCCTTGGCTGTCCGGCTTCTTCGGCAGATGCCGATAAGGGCTCCCGGCGTAGCAGTACCTACGACTTTCTGTCCGTAACCGGAGCCCTTACCCACATGACGAGCAGCACCGAGACCACCGCCACCACCCCGCAGGTTGCGGTCAACGACATCGGTGACGAGGCCGCGTTCCTCGCCGCGATCGACGAGACGATCAAGTACTTCAACGACGGCGACATCGTCGACGGCGTCATCGTGAAGGTCGACCGTGACGAGGTTCTCCTCGACATCGGTTACAAGACCGAGGGCGTCATCCCGAGCCGCGAGCTCTCGATCAAGCACGATGTCGACCCGAACGAGGTCGTCAAGGTCGGCGACGAGATCGAGGCCCTTGTTCTCCAGAAGGAGGACAAGGAAGGCCGTCTGATCCTGTCCAAGAAGCGTGCGCAGTACGAGCGCGCCTGGGGCACGATCGAGAAGATCAAGGAAGAAGACGGCATCGTCACCGGTACCGTCATCGAGGTCGTCAAGGGTGGGCTCATCCTCGACATCGGCCTCCGTGGCTTCCTGCCGGCCTCCCTCGTCGAGATGCGTCGCGTCCGCGACCTCCAGCCCTACGTGGGCAAGGAGCTCGAGGCGAAGATCATCGAGCTGGACAAGAACCGCAACAACGTGGTCCTGTCCCGCCGCGCCTGGCTCGAGCAGACCCAGTCCGAGGTTCGCCAGACGTTCCTCACCACCCTGCAGAAGGGTCAGGTCCGCTCCGGCGTCGTTTCCTCGATCGTCAACTTCGGTGCCTTCGTGGACCTGGGCGGCGTCGACGGTCTCGTCCACGTCTCCGAGCTGTCCTGGAAGCACATCGACCACCCGTCCGAGGTTGTCGAGGTCGGCCAGGAAGTCACCGTCGAGGTCCTCGACGTCGACATGGACCGCGAGCGCGTCTCCCTGTCGCTGAAGGCGACGCAGGAAGACCCGTGGCAGCAGTTCGCCCGGACGCACCAGATCGGTCAGGTCGTCCCGGGTAAGGTCACCAAGCTGGTTCCGTTCGGTGCGTTCGTCCGCGTGGACGAGGGCATCGAGGGTCTGGTCCACATCTCCGAGCTGGCCGAGCGCCACGTGGAGATCCCGGAGCAGGTCGTCCAGGTCAACGACGAGATCTTCGTCAAGGTCATCGACATCGACCTCGAGCGTCGCCGGATCTCGCTGTCCCTGAAGCAGGCCAACGAGTCCTTCGGTGCCGACCCGGCGTCGGTCGAGTTCGACCCGACCCTGTACGGCATGGCCGCGTCGTACGACGACCAGGGCAACTACATCTACCCCGAGGGCTTCGACCCCGAGACCAACGACTGGCTCGAGGGCTTCGACAAGCAGCGCGAAGCCTGGGAGGGCCAGTACGCCGAGGCGCAGCAGCGCTTCGAGCAGCACCAGGCCCAGGTCATCAAGAGCCGCGAGGCCGACGAGGCCGCCGCTGCCGAGGGTGCGGCCGCTCCGGCCGCGGGCAGCAGCAGCAGCGCCGGTGCGGGCATCTCGGGTGGTTCGTACTCCTCCGAGGGTGCGGACGAGACCTCTGGCGCCCTGGCGTCCGACGAGGCCCTCGCCGCGCTCCGCGAGAAGCTGGCCGGCGGCCAGAGCTGATCGCAGCAGCACGGCGCGAGCCGAGCTGATCTTCACCGGTAAGGCCCGTCCCCTTCGGGGGGCGGGCCTTACCGCGTTGCGGGGCGGAGCCGCATGCCGCGGGGCGGAGCCGCACGTTCTGTGAACGCCGCGCCAACTGGGGAATGGTCACGGCACCTTGGACGTTCTTGCCAGAGAACGCGGCGGAGGAGGAGTGGTGGCGGTGCTTGATCCACAGGGTTTGTACGAATGGGACGCCAAGGGCCTGGCGGTGGCCGACCTGGCGCTCGCCCAGGACTCGGCCGGGCTGGTCATGCTCTACCACTTCGAGGGGTACATAGACGCGGGCGAGACCGGCGAGCAGATCGTCGAGCGGCTGCTCGACACGCTGCCCCACCAGGTCGTGGCCCGGTTCGACGCGGACCGCCTGGTGGACTACCGGGCACGCCGTCCGCTGCTGACCTTCCAGCGCGACCACTGGACGGAGTTCGAGGAGCCCCTGCTGGAGGTGCGCCTCGTCCAGGACGCCACGGGCGCGCCCTTCCTGCTGCTGTCCGGCCCCGAGCCGGACGTGGAGTGGGAACGCTTCGCCGTCGCCGTCCGGCAGATCGTCGAGCGCCTGGGCGTGCGGCTCTCCGTCAACTTCCACGGCATCCCCATGGGCGTCCCGCACACCCGGCCCGTCGGGATCACCCCGCACGGCAACCGGACCGACCTCATGCCGGGACACCGCAGCCCCTTCGACGAGGCCCAGGTCCCCGGCAGCGCCGAGTCGCTGGTCGAGTTCCGCCTCGGCCAGGCCGGGCACGACGTGCTGGGCGTCGCCGCCCACGTACCGCACTACGTGGCGCGCTCCCCGTACCCCGACGCCGCGCTGACCGCCCTGGAGGCGATCACCGCTGCCACGGGGCTGGTGCTGCCCTCGGTCGCGCACGCGCTGCGCACCGAGGCGCACCGCACGCAGACGGAGATCGACCGGCAGATCCGGGAGGGCGACGAGGAGCTGGTCAGCCTCGTGCAGGGGCTGGAGCACCAGTACGACGCGGCGGCCGGCGCCGAGACCCGGGGCAACATGATCGCGGAGCCCGCGGAGATTCCGTCGGCGGACGAGATCGGCCTCGAATTCGAGCGGTTCCTGGCGGAGCGCGAGGGCGAGGGCTGAGATCCCCTCCGCGCTCGGGGGGCTGTACGGATCCCAGGGCGCGGGGGTTAGTCTGCCGGGCATGTTGAAAGTTGGTCTGACAGGCGGAATCGGCGCCGGCAAGAGCGAGGTCTCGCGGCTGCTGGCGGGGTACGGGGCGGTCGTCGTGGACGCCGACCGGATCGCGCGGGAGGTCGTGGAGCCGGGCACGCCCGGGCTCGCGGCGGTGGTGGCCGCCTTCGGGGAGTCCGTGCTGACTCCGCAGGGCGGGCTGGACCGGCCGAAGCTGGGGTCGATCGTGTTCGCGGACCCCGCGAAGCTGCGGATCCTCAACGGGATCGTGCACCCGCTGGTCGGGGCCCGGTCCGCCGAGCTGGAGGCCGCCGCGGGGCCCGACGCGATCGTGGTGCACGACGTACCGCTCCTCGCGGAGAACGGCCTCGCCCCGCTGTACGACCTGGTCGTCGTCGTGGACGCGGCGCCCGCCACGCAGCTGTCCCGGCTCACGGCGCTGCGCGGCATGGCGGAGTCCGAAGCCCGTGCCCGGATGGCCGCGCAGGCCACCCGGGAACAGCGGCTGGCCGTCGCCACGCTCGTGATCGACAACGACGGGCCGCTGGAGGCGCTGGAGCCGCAGGTGCACAAGGTGTGGGAGGAGCTCGAGGAGCGACTCGGCCGAGGGGAACGCCGAGGGGAATAGCGTGCGCGGTGCGGGGCGTTGAACGCGGCTTCAGAGGGAAGGAAGAGATCGTGTCCGACACCACGCCGCAGCTCCCGCCGCCGCCCCGGTCCTCGTCGCCCGAGACGCACGTCATCGACTACCGGGCCGCCGAGCAGCTCCTCGCCGCGCGCGACCCGCGCGGTGCGGTGAAGCTCCTCGACTCGGTGATAGCCGCCCACCCGGAGAACACGGCGGCCCGGCTGCTGCGCGCCCGGGCCTTCTTCGCCGCCGCCCAATTGCGGCCGGCGGAGCTGGAGTTCGAGATCGTGCTGGAGCGGGAGCCGGACAACGCGTTCGCCCACTTCGCACTGGCCCGCACCCACGAGCGCGCCGGCCGGCCGGAGCAGGCCCGCAAGCACTTCCGCCTCGCGGCCGCCCTGGACCCGCAGCCGGACTACCTGGCGGCGGCCCGCTTCGAGAAGTAGCCCCGGCTGGCCGTCGGCCTGTCCGCCCTTCCGTCCGTCCGTCCGTCCGTCCGCCCGCTCAGCGCCGGGGCGGATCGTACGGCGGGATGTCGCGGCCCGGCTGGTAGTGCGGGCCCTGGCGGATGTGGCGGAGCACCACGGCCAGGTCCACGGCCGCGAGCACGGCGACGGCGGCGCAGGCCGCCGCCCATCCGGGCCGGGCGGCGAGCGCGAACGCCGCCGCCCCGGCACCGGACCAGACCAGCCCCCACAGGCTCAGCCAGAACCGCAGCCGCAGCGCGCTGCGGGCGGTCACCGGCTCGTTTCCGGTGCGCATGGCCATCGCCGCCTCTACGCCGTCGCCCTCGTCCCCCCGGCTTGCTCGTCCCTTCCCCTCCATGGTCCCACCGGAGGCGTGAGGGCGTGGGGCGTGAGGGCGTGGGGGCGAGGGGGTCAGCGCGTGACGGGTCAGGGGTTGAGCTTGTTCACGGCCTTGACGGTCGTCTTCTTGAAGGCCGGGACGGGCGCCTCGTTCAGATAGCCCATCTGCCCCCACTTCACGACCGTCACGGTGGAGCCGTCGCGCCCGATCCCGTACAGGTGGACGCCGGGCTCGGACTCCGGCATGGAGGTGTGCACCCCGTAGACGTGCGCGCCCTCCTCGACGCTGAGCTTCCCGTAGTCCTGCCAGGAGGCCGTGCCGCCGGGGGTCTTGCGCAGCCAGTCGGCGGCGCAGGCCGCCACCTTGCGCTCCAGGGCCGATGCGAGCTTGACGGCCGCGGCGCTGGAGGACGTCCGTACGGACACCTGGACCGCGCCCGTGTCGAACTCGGTGGAGAAGTCGCGGTACCAGCTCCCGGTGGTGGGCAGCACGCCCTCCACGCAGAACGGAGCGAACTCGGGCAGCCCCTTGGTGACCTTCCCGGCGTACCAGGGGGAGCCGGGGTGCGGGGGCAGGTCGGCGCCGGCCAGGAACCCGGGCGCGGTGGCGGCGGCCGAGGAGGTGGTGGAGGCGGCGAGGACGAGGGCGGTGGCGGCGGCCGCGGTGGCCGCGAGCGCGGCGGCGGTGCGGGCGGTGCGGGCTGTGCGTCGGAACATGGTCGGTTCTCCCCGTGAGGTCCTGATGGTGTGACGGTGGACGGTGCTCGTGGAGAAGGCTGTACCCGGCCCCGGGCCCGGGGCGACGGTTCGGGACCAACTCGGGACAATGGAACGGCCGTACGCGCCCTCAGCTGCGGGAACATCGTTGACATGGAACGGAATCCCGGGACGGGGAGATCGGCCGAGGCGCAGTCGTTCGCACGGTTGATGAGGGAACTGAAGGAGCGCGGCGGGCAGAGCTACGGGTCTCTCGCACGCGTCCTCCACACGAGTACGTCGACCCTGCACCGCTACTGCAGCGGTGAGGCGCTGCCCGCGGAGTTCGTGGTGGTCGACCGCTTCGCGCGGGCCTGCGGGGCGACGCCGGACGAGGCGGTGGCACTGCACCGGGCCTGGCTGCTGGCGGACGCGCGGCGGCGGGCGGCCACGGTGGCGGAGGAGGCGCCGGCGCCGGAACCGGAGGCGGCAACGCCGGTCCCGGTGCCGACCGCGGTACCGGTACCGGTCGCACGCCGGTCCGGGCGCCGCCTCCTGCTGGCCGGGGTGGCGGCGGCCGCGGTCGTGGCCCTCGCCGTCGGCGTCGGATGGCTTCCGCCCGCGGGCGCGGACCGCCGGGCACCGCAGGCCGGACCCGCGGTGGCTGCTCCGGGTACGGGCCCGGGTCCGGCGGGGGCGACGGGGAGCGGGACGGCGACCGGACCGACGGCATCGCAGGCCGGACCCGCGGCGACCCCGACGGACACCGGCCCGCAGGCGGGCCCGCAGTCGGGCGCGCCGACCGGAGCGACTCAAGCGCCGACGCGGCCGCCCGCGGCGACGGCCGGCCCCTCGCCCGCGGCGGCGCCCCTGCGGGCGGCCGTACGGTCGCACGTGTGGGCGGCGGGCTGCGACCACGCGTACCTCTCCGCGCAGGCACCCTCGGCGGTGCCCCCGCCACCGGTGGAGGCGGACGCGCCCGCGTGGGCGGCGGGCCGCGGGGCCGTGCACGCGGGGACGCAGATCGTGGAGGTGACCCTGCTGGGCACGGGTCCGGACCCGGTGATCCTGGAGGACCTGGAGGTACGGGTGGCCGGTCGACGGGCCCCACTGCGATGGAACGTCTACCAGATGTCGCAGGGCTGCGGGGGAGGCCTCACCCCGGCCGGGTTCACGGTCAACCTGGACGCGCCGCGCCCGCAGGCCCGGCCGGTGGCCGGGAACGACCAGGGGGACAAGATCGAGGCCCCCGCGTTCCCGTTCCGGGTCTCGGCCGCGGAACCGGCCGTCCTGCGGGTGGTGGCGAGCAGCACCGGATGCGACTGCGACTGGTACCTGGACCTCCGCTGGAGCGGCCCGAAGGGTTCCGGCACCCTCCGCCTGGACGAGGGCGGCCGCCCCTGGCGGATCTCCGCCGCCTCCTCGGACCGCCCCGTCTACGGCTACGCCCACGAGCAGGGCCGCTGGGGGCGCTGATCGGCGCCGCCAGGTTTGGCCACCGGGGGCCGCTGCGGCGGACTCCGTCCGGCGGTGGCGGGTCGGCGCGGCCGTCACGGCCCGGGGGCGGTGGGCGGGTGCGGCTGGGTGGGCCCTGCGGGGCTGGGTCCCCTACCCGCCCTTCGCCCGTTCCCCGGGCTGCGCCCGGACCCTTGCCGCGTGCGGCGCCGTTGCCGGGGGCCGCGCTGGGCTCCGGCCGCCAGGACCCCGGCCGCCGCATTCCGCTGGCGCGCACCACCTCCCCGTACGACGTGACCCAGGCGTTCCAGGACCTGAGC
>NZ_JBSFDF010000045.1:0-67141 GCF_053593795.1 Streptomyces sp. NPDC002104
AACTCGTCGCCGCCGTCATCAACTCCCGCACCACGAACGTCGAGGAGTTCGAGCGGGCCCTCGACGGCCTGGTCCGGCACGCGCACCGGGACCGCACCATCCGTACGGTCAGGCCGCGGTGCCGGCCGGTACGGAGGCCAGGCCGTCCTCGAAGCTCTTGCGGAGCTGGGCGCGGCGGAGCTTGCCGATGCCGGTCTTGGGGATCTCGGACCGGTCGACGGGCAGCAGGTGCGGTACGTCGACGCCCAGCCGCTCGCGGACGCGCTCGCGGATCCGCTCCCCCTGCTCCCCGGTGATGCTGCCGGAGCGCGGGCTGAAGAAGACCGCGAGCTCCTCGGGACCGCCGGGCTCGGCGGTGACGAGGGAGGCGACGGTGTACGAGGGCTCGATGAAGTCGAGTTCCTCCACGGCGGCCTCGATCTCGTGGCCGTGGTAGGCGATCTCCCCGAGCTGGATGACGTCGTCGGTGCGGCCGGTGACGGTGAGGATGCCGTTCTCCACGTACGCCAGGTCGCCGGTCTTGAACCAGCCGTCGTCCGTGAAGGACTGCCGGTTCTGCACGGGGTTGTCGTAGTACCCGGCGGTGATGGTGGAACCGGTGACCTGGAGGCGGCCGGTGACGCCCCACGGCACGAGGGCGCCGTGCTCGTCGACGACCCGGATGCGGGTGCCGGGCTGCGGACGGCCGACGGGCACGTAGCGGTCGTCGCCGGCGGCGGCCTCGGTGAACTGGCAGTCGGCCACGCCGGCGGTGGTCTCGGACATGCCCCAGCCGGGGAACATCGCGGTGGCGGGCAGCCCGTAGGGGGCCAGCAGGTCAAGGAAGCGGCGGACGACGCCGGAGCGGACGGCCTCGCCGCCGTTCATGATGTAGCGCAGCGGGCTCAGGTCCCAGCCGCGGCCCTCGAAGCGGTCGGCCTGGTCGTTGACGAGCACGAAGGCGAAGTTCGGCGCCCAGGTGGTGTCGGCCCGGTGGGTGGAGACGGCGTCGAGCCAGCGCAGCGGGTCCTCGAGGACCCACTGGATCTTGGCGTGGACCTGGGCGGCGCCGAGGAAGACGTCGCGCGCGTGGAACATGATCAGTCCGCCGATGTGGTCCAGCGGCATCCAGTTGAAGGTGCGGGTGTTCGCGTCGAGCTTGTTCACGCGGGAGGTGGCGGCGCTGCGCGTGAGGATGTTGCGGTGGGTGAGGCTGACGGCCTTGGGCACGCCGGTGCTGCCGGAGGTGAGCAGCAGGACGGCCGGGTCCACGGCGTCCGGCTCGTGCCAGGCGAGGTCCGGCTCGTGGGCGGCGCGCAGGCCCGCGACGTCGCCCAGGTGGGCGGTGGTCCAGGCGGAGTCGGCGGTGACGCCGGGCGCGAGCTCCTGGCCGGTGCCGGTCAGCACGCGGGGGCGGCCGTAGCCGGCCCAGACGCGCTCCAGCAGGCCGGGGCCGTTGACCGCGTCGGCGCTGACGGGCAGCGGCAGGAACCCGCCGAGGACGCAGCCCCAGAAGCCGGCGAGGAGGTCGGCGTCGTCGTCGGACTGCAGGATGATCTTCTCGCCCGCGACGGCGCCGGCGGCGCGCAGTCCGGCCAGGACGCGCGAGGCGTCGTCGAGCAGCTCGGCGTAGCTCCGGTGGACCTCGGTGCCGTCGGCACGGATGTACGTCACGCCGCGGCCGTCGCTCTCGGCGACGGCGCGGACGAGGGCGGCGCCGAGGTGCGCGACGCCGGTTTCGGGGGCGGGCCCGCCGTCGAGCAGCGATATGCCGGTGCCGGTCATGCCTGGTTCTCCTCTTGCTGAGCGGTGTCGGACGCGGTGTCGGACGCGGTGCCCGACGCGGTGGCGGCGGGGGCGGCGGTCGCGGTGGCCACGATGACGAGCGGGCCCCGGCCGTGGAAGGGCGCGGGCTCCTTGCGGAAACCGCCGTACTCGGCCGTGATGGTCAGTCCCGCCGCGGCCAGCAGTTCGCGCACCTCGGGCCCGGTCAGGACGGCCTGGTCGAAGAAGTTGTCGTACATGGCGACCGTGCCGTCCGCGGTGCGGACCAGCAGGGTCTCCTCGTTGCGCCAGTTCGCGGCGTGCGCGTTGATGAACTGGCGGGCGAGGCGGGTGATGAGGACCCCGTCGCGGCGGTGGTGGCCGACGCTGTGGGGCTGGAAGGAGTCGACGAAGTTCAGCAGGTGGCCGAACTCCAGGACGACCTGCCCGCCGGGGTTCAGCAGCTCGCGCACGGAGCGCAGCACGGCCGGGAGCCGGCCGCGGTCCAGGTAGTTCAGCGTCATGAAGAGGCTGTACACGAGGTCGTAGCGCTCGTCGGTGCGGTACTCCTCGGCGCGGGCCTCCACGTAGGAGATGCCCTCGTCCCCGGCGGCGCGGGCGTACTCCAGGAACGCGGCGCTCTGGTCGACGCCGGTGCCGCGGTGGCCGCGCTCGCGCAGGGCGCGCAGGTTGGAGCCGGTGCCGCAGCCCAGGTCGAGCACGGTGCCCGCCTCGGGGAGCAGGGACGCGAGGAACTCCGTCTCGGCGTCGAGGTTGCGGAAGTCCTTCCGCATGATCTCGTAGTACTCACCGGGGAATTCGAAGCTCGTGCCGGTCAAATCCGTCATCCTCCTCGGATGTCAGTGCTCGTCGGTCGTCGGTGCTCGGCGGTGCGCGTCGGTGCTCGTCGGTCGCCGGTGCCCGGCCCGGACCGCGTCCCCTACGTGGGCACGGCCTCGCGCATGGTCCGGTAGCCGCGCGGGGTGAGCCCGTACCGGTCGCGGAAGAGCCGGCTGAAGTGCGAGGCCTGGTAGAGGCCGGAGCGTTCGCCGATCACCCCGACGGGCAGGTGTTCGAGCCGCGGGTCGCGCAGCTCCGACCGGCAGCGGGCGAGGCGTTCGTCGCGGATCCACCGGGCGGGGCTGGTCCCGTGCTCCTGGAAGATCCGCTGGAGGTAGCGCAGCGAGATGTTGTGGTGCTCGGCGACCGCCTGCGGGGTGAGGTCGGGGTCGGAGAGCCGTGCGCGGATGTACGCCTGGATGCCCAGCATCAGGTCGTGCCGGGCCACCTCGTCCTCGGCGGCGACGTGGCGCAGCCGGTCGGCGAGGACGGCCGCGGTCAGGCCCGCCACGGTGGCGCCGACCCGGTCCACGGCGGAGTGGATCTCGGTGCCGTGGTCGTGGAGCCCGGCGAGGAGCTGGGAGAGCAGGGCGCCGGCGCCCATCCGCCCGCACCAGCCGGTGGCGGTGAGCTTCGCGGTGTCCCCGGCCGACATGCCCAGGTGCCGGTGCGGCAGCTGGACCTCGACCAGGTGGAACGGCCGCGGCAGGAGCAGGCGGTACGGCCGGCTGGTGTCGCAGCAGATGATCTGCGGGCCGCTCGCCTGGCCTCGGCGCCCGTCCTGGTGGACGTGGATCTCGCCGGCCAGCGCCCGGAACACCCGCAGGGACTCGGCGGGGTCGGGGCGGATGTGGCGGCCGGGGCGGACGGCCTCGTGGGCCTCCCCGGTGACCAGGGAGATGGTGACGTCTCCGAACTCGCGGCGGACGGTGGTCCCGTACACGGACTCGCCGTGTGCTCGGATGACCCGCGCCGTCGTCCCCGCGGTGGGCGCGGCGGGCGGGGCGGGCGCGGCGAGCGGTGGACTGCGGTCCGGCACGGATGTGCTCGGCCCGCGAAGGGGCAGCATGTCCATCGTTCTCCTCGCTCCGGGAAGCGTCGTGTCATCGTGACAGGCAGGCCCATAAAAACATACCTGCATGCACGTACTCGACTAGCATCAGATGTTCCAATGCGCGAGGCCCCACCTCCGCTTTCGTGCGTAAACAGGCCATGAACAGGCGCATTTACGCAAGCCAGCGAGCAGGTCAGCCGGTACAGTTAAAGACGAGGACTGGCCGGACAACGCGGCTTCACGTGCGGTCATGGATGTAGTTTCCGAACGAGGGGTATCACGTGACGATCAAGGTCGGCATCAACGGATTCGGCCGCATCGGCCGCAGCTTCTTCCGCGCCGCCCTTCAGCGGGGCACCGGCCTGGAGGTGGTCGCCGTCAACGACCTCACCGACGCCGCGACGCTGGCCCACCTGCTCAAGTACGACAGCACGCTCGGCAAGCTCGGCCACGACGTCCGCGCGGTCGAGGGCAACCTCGTCATCGACGGGCGCACCATCCGCGTGACCGCCGAGCGCGACCCCGCCAAGCTCCCGTGGGGCGAGCTGGAGGTGGACGTGGTCATCGAGTCCACCGGCGTGTTCACCGACGCGCACAAGGCACGCGCCCATCTGGAGGCCGGTGCCCGCAAGGTCATCATCAGCGCGCCCTCGAAGAACGAGGACCTGACGATCGCCTTCGGCATCAACGACGACCTCTACGACCCGGCCGTGCACGACATCGTCTCCAACGCCTCGTGCACCACCAACTGCCTGGCCCCGCTGGCCAAGGTCATCGACGACGCGCTCGGCATCGAGCACGGCCTGATGACCACGGTCCACGCCTACACCGCGGACCAGAACCTCCAGGACGGTCCGCACAGCGACCTGCGCCGCGCCCGCTCGGCGGCGACGAACACCGTGCCGACCACCACCGGCGCCGCCAAGGCGATCGGCCTGGTCCTCCCCCAGCTCAAGGGCAAGCTCGACGGGTACGCGCTGCGCGTGCCGATCCCGACGGGCTCGGCCACCGACCTCACCGTCCGCGTCGGCCGCGCGACCACGGTCGAGGAGGTCAACGAGATCTTCGCGAAGGCCGCCGAAGGGCCCCTCGCGGGCATCCTCACCTACACCGACGAGCCGATCGTCTCCAGCGACATCGTCACCGACCCCGCGTCGTGCATCTTCGACTCGGGCCTGACCAAGGTGATCGGCGACGGCCGCCAGGTCAAGATCGTCGGCTGGTACGACAACGAGTGGGGCTTCTCCAACCGTGTCGTGGACACCGCCCTGCTGATCGGCGCCCGCTGACCGGCGCCCCGTAGACGGGCGCCCGCCGACGGCGACCCCGTCGGCCGCGGCGCCCGTCCCGACCGGAGGTTCCCGATTCCCGTGATCAAGACCCCCCATCACGAGGGTGAACAGGCCGTCCAGAAGCAGGCCGGCGAAGGCGGTCCCGGCTGGGGCTCGCCGATGTTCGACGACGTGATCCAGCCCGGCTTCGACCAGTACCTGATGCGCCAGCGCATGCTCTTCCTGGGCGGCGCCGACGCCACGGGCGCCATGTGGTCCTCGCTGGTCACGGGCGACCCCGGCTTCGCCCTGCCCACGAGCCGGCGCACGATCACGCTCTCCTCCCTGCCCGTCCCGGGCGATCCGCTGGCCGAAGCCTTCGCGGAGACGGCCGACATCGGGCTGCTCGCCCTCGAACCGCACACGACGACCCGGATCCGGATCAACGGCGTGGCGCGGCGCGAAGGGGACCAGCTGCACATCCGTACCGAGCAGGTGCTGGGCAACTGCCCCAAGTACCTCCAGGTACGGGTCCCGGTCGCGGACGGGCCCGCCTCGGCGGACCGGGAGACCCGCGACGGCGACGCGCTGACGCCCGAGCAGGAGAAGTGGATCACCGGGGCGGACACCTTCTTCATCGCCAGTCAGGCCGACGGCTACGGCGCGGACTCCTCGCACCGGGGCGGCGACCCCGGTTTCGTCACGGTGGCGGGACCGCGCAGGCTCGTATGGCCCGACTACTTCGGCAATTCCTTCTACATGACCTTGGGCAATCTGCAGCTCAACGAGAACTGCGGACTGCTCTTCCTGGACTGGGAGTCCGGCCACACCCTGCAACTCACGGGCAAGGCCCGGATCAACTGGGCCGAGGGGGACCGGGCGGACGTGCCCGGAGCCCTGCGGATGTGCGAGTTCGACATCGAGCGTGTGGTGCAGATCGACGGGGCGACCCGGCTGCGCTGGGCGTTCGGCGGTCCCTCGCCCTACAACCCGCCGGCACCGGCCCGGGGCTGAACCCCCGCAGCCCCGCGCCGTCCCCCTCCCCCGGTCCCCTGGTCACCGTCCGGCCGTGCCGCCTCCCCCGTCGGCGCGGCCGGACGGTGTTGTACCCCCGGCCCGGCACCCTCCCGGCACCCTCCCCGTTCCCAGGCCTCCACACGTAAGGATTGCGCCATGCCCGATGCCGGTCCGGACACGACCCTCCCCCGGCTGCGCGCCGACGTCTCGACGCTCCCCGCGTACGTGCCGGGACGCGCGGCCCGCGACGAGTTCGTCGACAAGCTCTCCTCGAACGAGAACCCCTACCCGCCGCTCCCCTCCGTGATCGCCGCGGTCGAGACCTGGCTGGGCCGGCTCAACCGCTACCCCGACCCCGGCGCGGCCGAGCTCATCGCGGAACTCTCCGCGCGCCTGGACGTGCCCGCCGACCACCTGGTGCTGGGCACCGGCTCGGTCGGCATCACGCAGCACCTGGTCGCCGCCGCCGCCGGCCCGGGCGACGAGGTCGTCTTCGCCTGGCGCTCGTTCGAGGCGTACCCGCTGCTGGCCTGGGCCGCCGGGGCCACCTCCGTCCAGGTCCCGCTGCGCGACGAGACCCACGACCTGGACGCCCTGGCCGACGCGGTCACCGACCGCACCCGCCTGATCTTCGTCTGCAACCCGAACAACCCCACCGGCACCGCCGTGCGCCGCGCCGAACTGGAACGCTTCCTCGACCGCGTCCCCTCCGACGTCCTGGTCGTCATCGACGAGGCCTACCGCGAGTTCGTCGACCCCGCCGAGGACGTCCCCGACGGCATCGACCTCTACCGGGACCGCCCCAACGTCGCCGTCCTGCGCACCTTCTCCAAGGCCTACGGACTGGCCGCGCTCCGCGTCGGCTACGCCGTGGCCCACCCCCGGGTCACGGCCGCCCTGCGCGCCTGCTCCGTCCCCCTCGGCGTGAGCGGCCCCGCCCAGGCCGCCGCCCTGGCCTCGCTGCGCGCCACGGAGGAACTCCGCGAGCGCGTGGCCGACCTGGTCGCGGAACGCGACCGCGTCAGCGCCGCGCTGCGCGCGGAGGGCTACGAAGTCCCCGACAGCCACGCCAACTTCGTCTGGCTGCGCCTGGGCTCCCGCACCTCCTACTTCGCGGACGCCTGCGAGGCGGCCGGCCTGATGGTCCGCCCCTTCGGCGACGAGGGCGTCCGCATCACCATCGGCTCCCCGGACGCCAACGACCGCCTCCTGAAAACGGCGTCCCACTGGGAGCAGTGACAAGGCCGGCCGACAGCAACAGGCTCAGCTGCCGATGACCCTCAGCCCGGCAGCCGGCCGGTCCCGCCCCGCCCCGATCGTCGGGGTCAGGCGGAAGACCGGACCGGGCCGACTCTGTCCACCTCGTCGAGCCACGGTCTGTGTGCGGTTCGGCGTCGACATCTCCCGCCAGGCCGTTCAGGCGGCGAACGCGGAGCACTTCGGCGATGCGGAGGAAGACACGGCCTGTCCCTTTCCTTGTGCAGCTGGACGTTGACCAGCGTGGGCACGTGTCGAGCTCAGCCACAGAAGGTGCGCCCAGTGCGGCCCGCACCCCGCATCCGGCGTACGGGTGCTACTCCGCACCACAGACGGCATCAGCCACTGTGCCGCTTGCCTCCCGCGCAACCCCACTCGGCCCGCCACCGGAAGGCCGACCGGAGCGAAGAAGCGAGCACCGGAGCGCAGCGCAGGGCGCAGCCCACCCGTGGAGTCCGCAAGGTGCCCACCGGCATCAGCTGTCTTATGGAAAAGAGGGCGGTTCCGAAAACCGTGCTCTGACCTGCGAGTTCGCCAAAGCCGATGTGTCAGGGCTGACACATCGGAAGACGAAGATGTGTCAGTGGGCAGCACACTCGACGAAATTTTCTCCCATTCGAGTGGGAGAAATGCGCGAATGCCCTGGTCAGCGAGGGGTGCGCCCACAATGCGTACGGGAAGCGTGTCGGTGCCGACACTCGAAAGTCATATCGGCTGGAAGATTTTGTCCCAGTGCACTGGGACAAACCACTAGGCTGCGTGACGACTTCCCCCGTACGTGAGGACGGAACCCACGCACATGGCACGCCCCCAGCCCATCCGCCGAGCGTCCGGCTCGCAGCTTTCCCTCATGCCTGTCTCCGCCACCGGCGAGGAGTTCAGGGAGACGCTGACCGAGAGGTTCGCGGAGCTCATCGAGAGGACGCCACCGCGGGGCCGACCGGTCCAGCAGGTGGACGTCAGTGTCCGGGTGACCCAGCGTGCCCCTCACGAGATGTACGGGACGGCCGGCTTCAGCGCCGTCAGCAACGAGTTCCTCAGCGACGTCCTCGCCGTCCTCATCGCCCAACACGGCATGTCGCCCATCCAGTCCGCCGTCCTGGTCTGGTGCATCGGCAAGCAGAAGGAGGGCTGGGTCAAGGCGACGCACAAGCTGATCGCCGAACGACTGGGGGTCGAGCGGGCCAACGTCACCCGGGCCGTCAGCCGCCTGGAGGAGTGGCACATGATCCAGAAGATCCGTCCCGGTGTCCTCTTCGTGAATCCCCTGATCGGCTTCATGGGCAACGGTGACCGTCAGCGGGAGATCCTGGCTAAGCTGCGGCAAGGGACGCCGGAGAACGCGTTTCCCCTGCTCAACGCTCCGCCCGCCCCACGAGGCGCGCAGTTGGCACTCGGTCAGGACCAGGAGGGGGAGGCATGCTGATCCAGGCGACCTTCGGTCACGGAATGCTCCACAGGCTGGAGCTCTCCCGCGGCGCCCAAGACCTTCTGAGCGCGCTGATCGATCTCCAGGAGCCCGGTGGCGAGGTCCGGATGTCCCAGCAGGAGCTCGCGGCTCGTGTGGGCCTCGGCAAGAACGCCGCTTCGACCGCGATGGCCTCACTGGTCGGCCGGCACCTCGTTCTGCGCCCGGAGCACAGCTACCGCACCTACATCCTGCATCCCTACATCGCGGGCTACGAGACCGTAGAAGCCCTCGCGACCGCGGTACGGGAAGCAGCCCGCAGCATCGCGAACGGCACCCTCGGCGAACCGTCGGCTCCCCGCTACGAAACCGCGCCCCCCAGGAGGCAGCACCGAGAACTCCGCGCTGTCAGCGGCGCGTAGCCCCCGGCCGCTCCTTCGGGTCACTGTTGAACTTCGCCGCCGACCGGAAGTAGCCGAGCTACAGCCGCACGGCCGTCAGCCGTACGGCCCTCAGCCGCGCAGGGTGGCGATGGCCTTCTCGATGCGCCGCAGGCGAGTGTCGGGCTTCTTCGCGCTCTCGATGGCGCGCACGTGCTCGCGCTTGCGGCTGTCCATGAGGTGGTCGTACGCGGCCCGGGCGGCCGGGTCCTCGTCCAGGGCCCGGGCGAAGTCCTCGGGCTCGGCCACGACGCGCGGCTCGGTGTCGAGTTCCAGTTCCACCTCGACCTCCTCGCCGATCTCGACGCCCGCGGCCTGCCGGTTGGCGTGGCTGAGGCCGATCAGGTGGCGGCCGCGCAGCAGGGCGAGCCGGCTCCGCCAGGAATGCCCGTTGACCGTGATCGTCACCGGCGGCCGCGCGCCCCCGCCGAGCGCTGCCACCACCTCGGGCGGGACTTCGAGGCCCCGCATGGGCTCGGGCGGCTCGACGTGGGACCGGAACTTCATGCGCTTCTCCTGTTCGTCCTGCTGGTCAAGGCCGTCCGGGGCGGGCCGCGGCTACTCCGCGTAGGGCTGGTCGGTTCCCTGGTCGCTGTAGCCGAGGCTCCAGATGTAGCCCTCCGGGTCGGCGAAGGTGCCGCCGTAGCCGCCCCACGGCAGGGCGCCGGCGGGCTTGAGGACCGTGGCACCGGCCTTCACGGCCTCCGCCATGATCTCGTCGACCCGCGTCTCGCTGCGGACGACGTAGGTCAGGACCAGCCCGCTGAAACCGCTGCCCTCGTGGTCCGTGCCCACCTGTCCGGCCAGGCCCTCGCGGCTGTAGAAGCCGACCGGCGAGGCGCCGTCCGACGCGAAGAACACCGAGATGCCGAAGTCGCTCTGGACTTTCCAGCCGAGCCCCTCGGTGTAGAACTGCTTGGCCCGGTCCATGTCCCGGACACCAAGAAGGATCGAGCTGACGTGCGCCTTCATGTCCTGCTCCTCGCGCTGTGAACGGATGCGGCGGTTGCGCTTGCCGTGACCATCACGCTAGGGCCTGGGGCGGGGCCGGCGCTTCTCGATTCCTGACCGGTTCACAGAGCTGCTCAGCGCAGCTGCTGGATGCGGACCAGGTTCCCCGCGGGGTCGCGGAACGCGCAGTCGCGGACCCCGTACGGCTGCTCGGTCGGCTCCTGGACGACCTCGGCGTCCCCGGCCCGCGCCTTCTCGAACGCGGCGTCGAGGTCCGGGGTGGCCAGCAGGATCCAGCCGTAGGTGCCCTTGGCCATCATCTCGGTGATCGTGCGGCGCTCGCCCTCGGTGATGCCGGGATCGGAGGCGGCCGGCGTCAGGAGGATCGACGTGCCCGGCTGACCGGGCGGCCCGACCGTGATCCAGCGCATCCTGCCCCGCCCGGCATCGCTGCGGACCTCGAAGCCGAGTACGTCCCGGTAGAAGGCGAGCGACGCGTCGGGGTCCTCGTGCGGAAGGGACGTCGTGTGAATGGTGATGTCCATGCCGAGAGGCTAGGGGGTGTCCTGCCCCGCACCACGAAAAGTTTCGCGGGGGCCGATGAGTTTCCCGGCGGGCCGCGGTCTTAGATGGTGCAAGGCGCGCCGCCCGAGGGCCCGCCACGAGATACCGAGGACCCGCGATGCGCACCCTGATCAGCTCCGCCCTCATCTCCCTGGACGGCGTCGTGGAGGCCCCCGGCGGCGAGCCCGGCTACCGGAACTCGGGCTGGACCTTCAAGCACGCGGAGTTCCTGCCCGAGGCGTTCGAGATCAAGGGCCGGGAGCAGAAGGAGGCCTCCGCGATGCTGCTGGGCCGCACCAGCTACGAGGCGTTCAGCCCGGTGTGGCCCGCGATGGAGGAGTTCGCCGACTACAAGGTGATGCCGAAGTACGTCGTCTCCACCACCCTCGCCGAGGACGCCCTGGTGCCGGACTGGGGCGACACGACGATCCTGCGCTCGCTCGACGAGGTCGCCGCGCTGAAGGAGACCGAGGGCGGCCCGATCATCGTGCACGGCAGTGCCACCCTGAACCGTGCGCTCTCCGACGCCGGCCTGATCGACCGTTACCACCTGCTCGTCTTCCCGCTGCTGCTCGGTGCGGGCAAGCGCCTCTTCAGCGCCGCGGACAAGGACGCGCAGAAGCTGAAGCTCGTCGAGCACGCGGCCTACGCCAACGGCCTGCAGCTGAACGTCTTCGACGTCGTCCGCTGACCCGCACGGCCCCGGACCCGGGAGCGGCGCCCCCACGGGGGCGCCGCTCCGCGCGGCTCAGCCGAACAGCCGGCGCAGCTCCTCGTGGAACCCGGGGAAGGTCTTGGCCACGCAGGCCGGGTCGTCGAGGGTGATGCCGGCGGCGCGCAGGCCCAGGACCGAGAAGGACATGGCGATGCGGTGGTCGCGCCGGCAGTCGATCGTCGCCGGGGCGGGGACGCCCGGGTGGACGGTGATGCGGTCCGGGCCCTCCTCCACCCGGATGCCGAGCGCGCGGAGGTTCTGCGCGACGGCGGCGATCCGGTCGGACTCCTTCAGCCGGGCGTGCGCGATGCCCGTGATGGTGATGGGGGCGTCCGCGAGCGGGGCGATCGCGGCCATCGTCATGAAGGTGTCGGAGATGTCGCCCATGTCGACGGTAAAGCCGCCGCGCAGCGCGCCGCCGCCCGTGACCTCGGTCCAGTCCGCGGTCCGGGTGACCTCGGCCCCGGCCTGCCGCAGCACCTCCACGAAGGCGGTGTCGCCCTGCAGGCTGCCGGAGCCCAGCGCCCGGACCCGTACGGTGCGCCCGGTGACGGCGGCCGCCGCGAAGAAGTAGGAGGCGGTCGAGGCGTCCGGCTCGATGTCGAGGTCGGCGGGGCGGTAGCCGCCCGGGTGGACCGTGATCGCGCTGCCCTCCTCCTCGACCCGCGCGCCGAACCGCCGCATCAGCGCCAGGGTCATGTCCACGTACGGACGGCTGACCAGCCGCGGCACGTCCACCGTGAGCGGCCCGCCCATCAGCGGGGCGGCCATCAGCAGCCCGGAGAGGTACTGGCTGCTGAGCCCGGAGTCCAGCTCGATGCGGCCGCCGGCCAGCCCCCGCGCGGTGAGCGTGAAGGGCAGCCCCGTACCGCGCACCTTCGCCCCGAGCCCGGTGAGCGCCTCCAGCAGCGGCCCCAGCGGGCGCGCCCGCAGCTGGTCGGAGCCGTCGAAGGCGATCTCCCCGCGCCCGGTCGCCGCGAAGGGCGGCAGGAAGCGCGCCGCGGTGCCGGCGTCGGCGCACCAGACCCGGCCGGGGCCGATCGGCCCGGTGCCGCGCCCGGTCACCTCCCAGACCTCGCCGGAGCCGTCGCCGTAGCCGGAGCCGTCCCCGTACCCGTAGCCGCTGTCGCCGATGTCGCGCACCCCGGTGCCCAGGTCCGTCAGCGCGGCCCGGAAGGCGAGGGTGTCGTCGCTGACCAGGGGCGCGCCGAGGCGGCTGCGGCCGGGGGCGGCGGCCGCGAGGAGCAGCGCCCGGTTGGTGATGCTCTTGGAGCCGGGGATCCGGGCTTCCAGTACGGCGGTGGCGGCGCTCATCGGACGGCGGCCTTTCTCTCGGACCTCTGCAGGGCCCGCTGCGCGCGCTCGACGCTCGCGCGGGCGGCCGCGGCGACCTTCGGCGCCGTCAGGCCGTGCAGTTCGTACAGGGATTGGTACGGAGCGGAGGCGCCGAAGGAGTCGATGCCCAGGGAGGTGCCGGCCGCGCCGACGAGAGCGTACCAACCGAGGCTGGACCCGGCCTCGACGGATACCCGGGCGGCCACCTCGGCGGGGAGCACCTCCTCGCGGTAGGCCTCCTCCTGCGCCTGGAACCACTCCAGGCAGGGCATGGACACGACGCGGGTGGCGAGGCCCCCTTCCTGGAGGATGCGGCGGGCGTCGAGCGCGATGGGCACCTCGCTGCCGGTGGCGATGAGGATGGCCTCGGGGCGGCCGCCGTCGGCCTCGGCCAGGACGTAGCCGCCGCGTGCGGCGCCCTCGGCGGGGGACAGCCCGCTCTCCTGGGTGCGCTCCAGCACGGGCAGGTTCTGCCGGGACAGGCACAGGCCCGCCGGGCGGTCGTCGTTCTCCAGGATGGTGCGCCAGGCGACGACGGTCTCGTTGGCGTCGGCGGGCCGGACCACGTCCAGGCCGGGGATGGCGCGCAGCGACCAGAGGTGTTCGACCGGCTGGTGGGTGGGACCGTCCTCGCCGAGCCCGATGGAGTCGTGCGTCCAGACGTAGGTGACGGGCAGTTTCATCATGGCCGCGAGACGGACCGCGGGGCGCATGTAGTCGGAGAACACGAGGAAGGTGCCGCCGTAGGGGCGGGTCCCGCCGTGCAGGGCGATGCCGTTGAGGATGGCGCCCATGGCGTGCTCGCGGATGCCGAAGTGCAGGGTGCGCCCGTACCGGTGGCCGGCGTAGGCCTCGGTCGCCAGCTCCTCGGGGACGAAGGAGGGCTCCCCCTTCATGGTGGTGAGGTTGGACTCGGCGAGGTCGGCGGAGCCGCCCCACAGTTCGGGCAGGACGGAGGCGAGCGCGTTCAGCACCTCCCCGGAGGCCTTGCGGGTGGCGATCTGGCCGCCGCCGGGGAAGACGGGCAGGCCGTCCTGCCAGCCTTCGGGCAGCCGGCGTTCGGAGAGCCGGTCGAAGAGCTCGGCGCGCGCGGGGTCGAGGGCGCGCCAGTCGGCGAGGGTCTTGTCCCACTGGCGGTGGGCTTCGGCCCCGCGGTCGGCGACCTTGCGGGCGTGGGCCAGGACCTCGGCGGGAACCTGGAAGGAGAGCGAGGGGTCGAGGCCCATCGCGGCCTTGGCGGCGGCGGCCTCCTCGGCGCCGAGGGCGGATCCGTGGATGCCGCCGGTGCCCCGCTTCTTCGGCGCGGGCCAGCCGATGATGGTGCGCAGCGATACGAGGGAGGGCCGGTCGGTGGTCTCCCGGGCGGTGACCAGCGCCCGGTGCAGGGCCGCCACGTCCTCGACGTAGTCGCCCGTGGCCGTCCAGTCGACCTCCTGCACGTGCCAGCCGTACGCCCGGTAGCGGGCGAGGGTGTCCTCGGAGTGCGCGATCCGCCGGTCGTCCTCGATGGAGATGCGGTTCTCGTCGTAGAGGACGACGAGGTTGCCCAGGCGCTGGTGCCCGGCCAGCGAGCTGGCCTCGTGGGCGACGCCCTCCTCCAGGTCCCCCTCGGAGGCGATGGCCCACACCGTGTGGTCGAAGGGGGAGGTGCCGGGGGCGGCCTCGGGGTCGAACAGTCCGCGCTCGCGGCGGGCCGCCATGGCCATGCCCACCGCGTTGGCGAGGCCCTGGCCGAGGGGGCCGGTGGTGGTCTCCACGCCCGGGGTGTGCCCGTACTCGGGGTGCGCGGGGGTCAGACTGCCCTCGGTGCGCAGGCCCTTGAGGTCGTCGAGGGTGAGCCCGTAGCCCGACAGGTAGAGCTGCGTGTACAGGGTCAGGCTGGCGTGGCCGCAGGAAAGCACGAACCGGTCGCGGCCGGCCCAGCCCGGGTCGGCCGGGTCATGGCGCAGCAGCCGCTGGAAGAGCAGGTAGGCGGCCGGTGCGAGGCTCATGGCGGTGCCGGGGTGTCCGTGTCCGGCCGCCTCGACCGCGTCGACGGTCAGCGCACGGGCGACCTCGACGGCCCGGCGGTCGGCGTCCCCCCAGAGCAGGGCGGGCACGGTGCCCTGCGGGGCGGTGGCGACGGTCATGACGGGCCTTCCTGTTCGGGGGATTCGGATACGGGTGTGCGTGCGGGTCCCGCGGGTCCCGCCACTTCTTCTCGTACGGGGCCTGCGGTGCGTTCGGCTGCTGCGCCCCCGCCGCCCCGCCCCGCGGGGCGGACCACTCCGCCGTGGCGGACCGCGCGGGCCCGCCGGACCGCGCGGGCACGGGCGTAGCGGACGGGGGCCCGCTTCACCGGGAGATCCGTTCGTAGGCGGCCCGGAGCAGGTCCTCGTCGGGGGCGGTGAACAGGGCGGGGCGGCCGATGGCGTCGAGCACGACGAACCGCAGCCGGTTGCCCCGGGTCTTCTTGTCGATGCCCATCGCCTCGCGCAGCGGGGCCCAGGCCCCGTCGTGCGCGGTGGGCAGCCCGGCGGCGCCGAGCAGGGAGCGGTGGCGTTCCGCGTCGGCGGCGGACAGCCGGCCGTCGAGCCGGGCGAGTTCGGCGGCGAAGACCATGCCGGCGGCCACCGCGTGGCCGTGCCGGACCCGGTAGCCGGCGACCCGCTCGATGGCGTGGCCCAGGGTGTGCCCGTAGTTGAGGTGTTCGCGGCGGCCGTCCTCCCGGAAGTCCTCGGTGACCACCTCCGCCTTGACGCGGATGGCGCGCTCCACGAGCTCGCGGGTGTGGACGGCGACGCCGGCCGGGTCCTCCTCGACGAGGCGCAGGATCTCCGGGTCGGCGATGAACCCGGCCTTGATGACCTCGGCGAGGCCGCTGACGTAGTCGGCGTGCGGCAGGGTGTCCAGCAGGTCCAGGTCGCACAGCACCCCGGCGGGCGGGTGGAAGGCGCCGACCAGGTTCTTGCCCTGGGGCAGGTTGACGGCGGTCTTCCCGCCGATGGCGGCGTCGACCATGCCGAGCAGCGTGGTCGGCACCAGGACCAGCCGTACGCCGCGCAGCCAGCCGGCGGCGGCGAACCCGGCGAGGTCGGTGGTGGCTCCGCCGCCGACGGCCACGACGGCGTCCGAGCGGGTGAACCCGGCATCGGCGAGGGCCCGCCACAGGCCCACCACCACGGTCATGTCCTTGCCGGCCTCGCCGTCGGGCACTTCGAGGGAGACCACGATGCGGCCCTCGTCGGTGAGCTCCCGCGCGATCCGCCGGGCCGTGGCCAGCACGGTCCGGGGGTACACGACGGCCACCCGCAGCGGTCCGGAGCCCAGGACGCGACCGGTCTCGCCGGTCAGCCCGCGCCCCACGACGGCCTCGTAGGGCCGTTCGCCCCCGATCGGGATCCTGGTGCTCCCGGTGAGGGCCGGCGTGTTCAGCGTCGGGGCGCTCACCGGACGGCCAGGTTCTCGACGTAACCCCGGTGGTTGCGGGCGGTTTCGGCGAGGGAGTCCCCGCCGAACTTCTCGAGCGCGGCGTGCGCGAGGACCAGCGCCGTCATGGCCTCGGCCACGACGGCCGCGGCGGGCACCGCGCAGACGTCGGAGCGCTGGTGGTGGGCGACGGCCGGCTCGCCGGTGGCGACGTCGATGGTGGCCAGGGCCCGCGGCACGGTGGCGATGGGCTTCATGGCGGCGCGCACGCGCAGCGGTTCTCCGGTGGTCATCCCGCCCTCGACCCCGCCGGAGCGGGCGGTGCGGCGGCGGACGGCGCCCTGCTCGTCCCGTTCGATCTCGTCGTGGGCGAGCGAGCCGGGGACCTTGGCGAGGCCGAAGCCGTCGCCGAACTCGACGCCCTTGATGGCCTGGATGCCCATGAGGGCGGCCGCCAGCCGGGAGTCGACGCGGCGGTCGCCGTGGACGTAGCTGCCCAGGCCCGGCGGAAGTCCGTACGCGAGCACCTCGACGACCCCGCCGAGGGTGTCGCCGTTCTCGTGGGCCCGGTCGACCTCGGCGACCATCGCGGCGGAGGCCTCCGGGTCCAGGCAGCGCACCGGGTCGGCGTCGACGCGTTCGGTGTCGCCGGGGCCCGGGACCACGCCCTCGGGTGCGGTGGCCGCGCCGAGGGAGACGACGTGGCTGACGATCGTGATCCCGTACGCCTGCTGCAGGAAGGCCCGGGCGACCTCGCCGACGGCGACCCGGGCGGCCGTCTCGCGGGCGCTGGCCCGCTCCAGGACGGGGCGGGCGTCGTCGAATCCGTACTTCTGCATCCCGGCGAGGTCGGCGTGGCCGGGGCGGGGGCGCGAGAGCGGGGCGTTGCGCGCCCGCCCGGCCAGCACCTCCGGGTCCACGCCGTCGGCGGCCATCACCGTCTGCCACTTGGGCCATTCGGTGTTGCCGACCTGGATCGACACCGGTCCGCCCTGGGTGAGTCCGTGGCGGACCCCGCCGAGGAAGGTCACCTCGTCCCGCTCGAAGGCCATCCGCGCGCCCCGGCCGTGGCCGAGGCGGCGCCGGGCGAGGGAGTCGGCGACAGCCTTGGTGGAGATCTCCACGCCGGCGGGCAGGCCTTCGAGGACGGCGGTGAGGGCGGGGCCGTGCGATTCGCCCGCGGTGAGCCATCGCAAAGTGCTCAAGGGTGATCCTCTGTCATGCGGCCCGGTGGGCCGGCGTGGTGGGCGGTCGGACCCGGCCGGTGGGGCGGCCGGATCCCCGTAGAGGGGGGAGGCGGAGGAGTCGTACGGGGATCTGCGGCGGGCGCGGTGTCACACGCCGACGGCCACCGGCGCGGCCTCGATCGGCCCCATCCGCTGGACCCGCCAGCCCGCGCCCATCAGGCCCTGGGCCATGGTGACGGCGGTGCCGCGGGCGACCATCAGCTCGACCAGGCCGCTCTCGTCGCCGGGCGAGTGGTCGATGGTCATGTCCTCGATGTTGACGCCGAGTTCGGCGGCGGTCGCCAGGAGCCGGGCGAGTTCGCCGGGCTGGTCCCCGATGAGGACGCGGACCGGCGCGCAGGCGGGCACCGGGTGCCCGTGCTTGCCGGGGATGCGGTCGCGGCCGCTGATGCCGCGGCCGAGGAGGTCGGCCAGGAGCGTGGTGCCCTGGGCGCGTTCGTCGGCGTCGTCGGTGGCCAGGCCCCGCAGGGCGGCCACGGTGACCTGGAGGTCTTCGGCGAGTTCGGTCAGCACGTCGGCGACGGCGGTGGCGTTGGACTCCAGGATGTCGCTCCACAGCCGGGGGTCGCCCCCGGCGATCCGGGTCACGTCGCGCAGTCCCTGCCCTGCCAGCCGGCAGGCGTCCTCCGGGAGGTGCTGGAGGCGGGCGGCCATCAGCGAGGCCACCACGTGGGGGGTGTGGGAGACGCGGGCCACGGCCCGGTCGTGGACGTCGCTGTCCATGACCACGGGCACGGCCCCGCACAGGGAGACCATCATGAGCGCCATGTTGAGCGCGTCGCGGCTGGTGTGGGCCGTGGGGGTCAGCACCCAGGAACGGCCCTCGAAGAGGGTGGCGCAGGCGGCGAGCGGGCCGGAGCGTTCCCGGCCGGCCATGGGGTGTCCGCCGATGAAGGTGACGGGGTCGGCGCCGGCGGCGAGGACCCCGATCTCCGGTTCGGTCTTGACGCTGGCGACGTCGGTGTACGAGCGGGCCAGGCCCAGCCTCTGCTGGGCGGCGAGCACGGTGCCGACCTGGGCCGGCGGGACGGCCAGTACGGCCAGGTCCACGGTGGTCTTCGGGGCGCCGACGGTGCCGGCGCCGAGCGAGGCGGCGGTGCGGGCGGCCGAATCGTTCTCGTCGATGAGGTGGACGGCCACCCCGCGGCGGGACAGGGCCAGTGCGATGGAGGTTCCGATGAGGCCCGTCCCCACCACCGCGGCGGAGCGGATCATCTGGGATCCCCGGCGGTGACCAGGTCCCGGCGCAGGGCGGCCGCACCGCCCAGGTAGACGTGCTTGATCTCGCGCTTGGACAGTTCCGTCTCGGCGTACGCGAGGATCCGCACGACCCGGGGCAGGGCCCCGGCGATGTCCAGTTCCTGCGCGCACATCATCGGCACGTCGGTCACGCCCAGTTCGCGGGCGGCGACCGCCGGGAACTCGCTGACCAGGTCGGGGGTCGCCGTGAAGAACAGGCTGACCAGTTCCTCCTGGTCGAGCCCGTTGGCGGCGAGCATCTCCTGGAACAGCGTTCGGACCCCGTCCAGCAGGTGGCCCCGCTCGTCGACTTCCAGCTGGATGGCACCGCGCAGGGCACGCACGGACATGGGCTTCTCCCTTTTTGCTTCAGGACGGTACGTCGATCGGTCGCTCGCTCGATCGGTCGCTCGGTCGGTCGGTCGCTCGGTCGCTCGATCGGCCTCTCGGGATCAGGCGGCGGCCGGTACGGCTTCGCGGCGGGCCGCGCCGGCGGCCTGGCGGTCGCGGTACAGCTCGGCGACGCGGAAGGCCAGGTCCAGCGACTGCTTGCGGTTCAGGCGCGGGTCGCACGCCGACTCGTAGCGCTGCCCGAGGTCGGTGAGCCGGACCTCGGCGCCGCCTCCGACGCATTCGGTGACGTCGTCGCCGGTCAGCTCGATGTGGATGCCGCCGGGGTGGGTGCCGAGCGCGCGGTGGACCTCGAAGAAGCCGGTGACCTCGTCGAGCACGTCGTCGAAGTGCCGGGTCTTGTGGCCGCTGGGCGCCTCGAAGGTGTTGCCGTGCATCGGGTCGCAGATCCACGCGGGGCGCGCGCCCTCGGCGGTGACCTTGCCGATCAGCTCGGGGAGGATCTCGCGGATGTTGCGGGCGCCCATCCGGGTGATGAAGGTGAGGCGGCCGGGCTCGCGCTCCGGGTCCAGCTTGTCGATGAGGCGCAGGGCCTCGTCGGCGGAGGTCGTGGGGCCGAGCTTGACTCCGATGGGGTTCTGCACCGTGGAGGCGAACTCGACGTGGGCGCCGTCGAGCTGGCGGGTGCGCTCGCCGATCCAGATCATGTGGCCGGAGACGTCGTACAGCCGGCCGGTACGGGCGTCGACGCGGGTGAGCGCGGCCTCGTAGTCCAGGAGCAGCGCCTCGTGGCTGGCGAAGATCTCCGAGGAGTGGACGGCGGCCGGGTCGGCGCCGCAGGCGGCGAGGAAGGTCAGGGCGTCGTCGATGTCCCCGGCGAGGCGCTCGTAGCGCTCACCGACCGGGGAGGCGGCGACGAAGTCGCGGTTCCACTCGTGGACCTGGCGCAGGTCGGCGTACCCGCCGGTGGTGAAGGCCCGTACGAGGTTCAGGGTGGCGGCGGAGGAGTGGTACATCCGCTTGAGGCGCTCCGGGTCCGGGGTGCGGGACTCGGGCGTGAAGGCGAGGCCGTTGACGGAGTCGCCGCGGTAGACGGGCAGTTCGACGCCGTCGCGGATCTCGGTGGGCTTGGAGCGGGGCTTGGAGTACTGCCCGGCGATCCGGCCGATCTTCACCACGGGCACGGAACTCGCGTAGGTGAGGACGGCGGCCATCTGGAGCAGGGTCCGCACCTTGTCGCGTACCTGGTCGGAGCTGACGGCGTCGAAGGTCTCGGCGCAGTCCCCGCCCTGCAGGACGAAGGCCTCGCCCCGGGCGACGTCGGCGAGCCGGTCGCGCAGCCGGTCGCACTCGCCGGCGAAGACCAGGGGCGGGAAGGAGGCGAGGTCGTCGAGCGCGGAGCGCAGGGCGACCGGGTCGGGGTAGGACGGCTGCTGGGCGGCGGGCAGCAGCCGCCAGGAGTCGACGGCCGTGGCGTGCGTGGCGAGGGTCATGGTGGCTGTGCCTCGATCGGTTTCGGTGGGAAAGGGAAGAGGTGTGGGCCTGTCGCCGCCCGGGATGGCGGCCCCGGGTGCCGGGGGTCCGTACGGTGGTGCGGCCGTACGGACCCCCGGAGGGCAATCCGTTGCAGGAGCCTGTCTCGCCTGGTGCCTAGACCGGCTCGTGGACCTCGGAGGTCCGGGCCGGGGACGCCTGGTCCGCCGGCTCCTGGGCCCCGGCGTCCTCGCCGGCGGCCTTGTGGCCCTTGGTCAGGCCGAAGAAGAGCAGACCGCCGACGCCGAGCACGGCGATGACGATGCCCATCGGAACCGCGCTGTCCTCGCCGGCGAGGCCGACGAGCGGGACCACGGCCGCACCGATCAGGTGCTGGGACAGGCCCAGCAGCGCGGCGGCAGAACCGGCCACGTCGCCGTGGTCCTGGAGGGCCAGGGCGAAGGAGTTCGGCAGGACGAGGCCGACGCTGGAGACGACCAGGAAGAGCGCCACGAGCAGCGGGGCCAGACCGGCGTCGGTGAGGACGACGGCCAGCAGCCCGAGGCCGCCGACCGCGGAGACGGCCAGACCGGTGGCGAGCAGGGCGCGCGGGCCGGTCTTGTGCACGATGCGGCCGCTGACCTGCGCGGCGATGACCAGGCCGAGGGCGTTGACGCCGAAGACGACGCTGTAGCCCTGCGGGGACATCCCGTGGATGGACTGGAGCACGAAGGTCGAGCCGGAGATGTACGCGAACATCGCGGCGAAGGCGAAGCCGCAGGCCAGGTTGTAGCCGACGAACACCTTGTCACCGAGCAGCCGGCGGAAGATCGGGCCGGTGGCCTTGAGGCCGCCGCGCACGCGCCGTTCGGCGGGGTGCGTCTCGGGCAGGGCGCCGGCGACGCCGAGGAGCATCAGCGCGCCGATGATGGCGAGGGCGACGAAGATGCCCTTCCACGAGGTGACGAGCATCAGCTGGCCGCCGAGGATCGGGGCCAGGATCGGCGCGATGCCGGTGATGAGCATCAGCATCGCGAAGAACCGGGCCGCGGCGGGCCCGGTGTGCCGGTCGCGCACGACCGCGGAGGCGATGACGATGCCGGTGGCGCCGCCGAGACCCTGGAGGGCGCGCAGCCCGACCAGCGTCCAGATGTTGGGGGCGAAGGCGCACAGCAGGGCGGTGACGGCGAACAGCGCCAGACCGGCGATGAGCGGACGGCGGCGGCCGAGCGCGTCACTGACCGGTCCGGCGATGAGCTGGCCGATGCCGAGGCCGAGCAGGCAGGCGGTGAGGCTGAGCTGGGCCGCCGAGGCGCTGGTGTTCAGGTCCTCGGCGATCTGCGGAAGGCCCGGCATGTAGGCGTCGTTGGCCAGGGGGCCGAGAGCGGTGAGTGCACCGAGGATGATGGCGAACCGGACGATGCCGGCGCTCTTCGGTGTGGCGGATGAAGTCATGTTTCTGATCCCCTCCGGGGGACGCGGAATCAGTAGGCGACGGTGATGCGGGCCTGGATCGCGTCGCCGCGCTCCAGTTCGTCCGCGAAGGCGACCGCGTAGTCAGCGATGCTGATCTGGCTCTTGCCTTCGGCGTCCACCAGGAGCTGCTCACCGCCGACGCGATAGGTCCCGGTCCGCGGACCGGGCTCGATCTGGGCGGCCGGGGAGATGAACGTCCAGTCCAGGGAGCCTGCCTGGCGGTAGAGGGCGAGCGCCTCGCTCTGGGCGAGGGCGTTCTGCTTCCACATGGCCGGGAAGTTCGGGTTGTCGATGACCTTGACGCCCGGGGAGACCTCCAGGCTGCCGGCGCCGCCGAGGACCACGACACGGCGTACGCCGCTGCGGGTGAGGCCCTCGATCAGCGCGTTGGCCGCACCGACGATGATCTTGTGGTCGTCGTCGACGCCGAGCTTGGGGCCGACGGCCGAGGCCACGGCGTCGTAGCCCGCCGCGGACAGTTCGGCCACGGTGTCCGCGCTGGTGGCGTCACCGGCGATCACCTTCAGGCCTTCGTGGCTGTTGCCCGCGATCTCGCCGGTGCGGGTCACGCCGGTGACGGAGTGCCCGCGGGAGAGCAGTTCGCCGGCGATGGCACTGCCGATGTGCCCGCTGGCTCCGAAAAGCAGGATGTTCATGGTGGTGCCTCTTCTTCCTCGGTGATTCTTCGGGGGTGGTGCCGGACGAGGAGACGTACCGCGGGCTAGTCCTCTTCGAGGAAGTCGGGCTGCTCGCGGATGATCTCGTCCCAGAGCAGCTGGAAGCTGAACCAGCCCAGCTGCTCGTTGCCGAAGCCGTCCCCAGCGGCGACGGCCTGCTCATGGGTGAAGCTCTTGGGCGTGCCCGCGGCCCTGGCGAGCAGCTGCACCTGGGCGCAGCTGTCGTAGGTGAAGAACCAGTGCACGGCCTCGTCGAGCGATCCGCCGACGGTTATCAGGCCGTGGTGGCGCAGCAGGATCGCGCGGTTGTCGCCCAGCTTCTCCGCGATGTCGCGGCCGAGTTCGGCCGAGACGGAGGGGCCCTCGTACTCCTCGTAGAGGACCTGGCGGTTGTAGAAGGCCGCCGATTCCTGGTCGATGGGGTCCAGCAGGCGGCCCAGGGCGCCCAGCGCGCGGGAGTGCGCGGTGTGGCCGTGGGCGGCCGCCGTGGCACCCGGCTGCATCTCGTGGATGGCCGAATGGATGACGAACGCACTGGGGTTGACCCGGTGCTTACCCTCTACGACATTGCCCGCCGAGTCCACGCAGATAAGGTCGGCGACGCGGACCAGGTTGAAGGAGACACCGAAGGGGTTCACCCAGAACCGGTCCTCGTGCTCCGGGTCGCGGACCGAGATGTGGCCCGAGATGCCCTCACCGAAGCCGTACTTGCCGAACAGCCTCAGCGCGGCGGCGAGCCGCTGCTTGCGGTGGCGGCGCGTCTCCTCGTGGGTGGCGAAGACCGGCTCGCTCGGGATCGGCAGGCCGGTGTGCGTGTCCGCCAGGTAGGCGGGCCGGTCGGTCTCGGTGACGCTCATGCTCGGGGGTCCTCATCTCCGGAATCTCCGGGTCGTTTTCCGGTGTCGGCAGGGGTACGGGTGCGGGCGGCGGCCCGGCCGCGAGCGGGGCGGGCCCCGCCGGCGGCTAGACCGTGAGCAGGACGTCCTCGTTCTCCTGGGTCGCGGCCGTGACGGTCTCGGCGTGCTGCAGGATCGCGCCGACGATGTCCTGGCTGCGGTCGACCAGGGAGGGGATTCCGAAGGTGAAGAAGAGCGAGCCGGCGGCGATGTTCCCGAGCCCGTACAGGCGCGGGTCGGGCCGGCCGTTGGTGGTCAGCTGGCTGGTCGGACGCGCTATGTGCAGGCCGCCGTGGGGGTGCCGGCTGGCGACGCGGCTGCGCATGAGCGAGGTGACCAGGGGCGCGGCGCTGGTGGGGATGCGCCCCTCGGAGGCGTTGACCGCGCTGATGACGCGGTCGGCCGTGAAGTCGTGTCCCTCGGCGGTGACGACGTCGAAGCCGGCCTCGGGGTTCGGGGTGATGTTCTGCAGGCCGGCGACGATCTCCAGCTTGTCCGCCTCGACGAGGTCGAGGAGGACTCCGGCGCTGCCGGGCGGCATGGGGCAGCACAGGCTCATGATCGTGCGGTAGTGGGCGCGCAGCAGCTGGACCTTGTCCTGTTCGCGCAGCATCGGCCAGACGTCGGGGCCGGTCTCGGGGACGGCTCGCTGCAGGATGCGCAGGCCCATGTGGGGGGAGTCGACCTCTTCGATCTGCCGGCGCAGCCGGTCGACCGGGTCCTCCAGGTCGACTCGGATGATCTCCGAGACCACGGCGTCGAGGTCGGCGCCCACGTCGCGGAACTCGGCCCGCATGATGGTGGCGATGTCCTCGAGGGTGACCTCGGGGTGGATCGCGGCCAGCTCCTCCATCCGGTGCGGGGTGAAGTGCCGCAGCTCGAAGGGGACCGCCTTCTGCCGTACGCCGGGCAGGACACCGCGCCGGGACAGCAGGCTGATCTTGCCCTGGTGGCCCTGCGCGGCCAGCGACAGGATGATGTCGATGGCGGTCAGGCCGCTGCCGATGATCGCGACGTGCTCCCGCTCGCCCACGTCGGCCAGCTTGTTGACGATCGGGTACGGGTCGCCGACGAAGCCGGGGGTGTCGCCCAGACCGTAGACGTCCTTGGGGCTGTCGCCGCCGACGCACAGGATGGCGTAGTCGAAGGCGCGGGCCCGGCCGTTGCCGGTGCGCAGCAGCACCCGGTTGGCGGCGCGGCTCGCGGAGGTGACCCCCTCGCCGACGAGGTCGACCCGCCAGCCCTGGCGGCGCAGTTCACCGAGCGCGGCGTAGGCCGTCTGCTCCAGGTACTCGCCGTACACGGTGCGGGGGGCGAAGCGGCTCCCCGACCAGCGGTCGACTCCGGTGCGGACCCCTATGACCTTGTCCCGCGTCTCCAGCCAGTGCTCGAAGTGCTGGAGGTCGCCGGCGCGCACGGACATGTCGTCGGGGGTCGCGTTGACCTTGAGGGTCTCGGTGTCGACCTGGTAGGCACGCCCCCGCCACAGGTGCGGTGACGGTTCGAAGACCGTGAGGCTGCCCGGTTCGCTTTGTGTTCGCGACAACGCGTCGATCAAGCAGACTGCAGCCGCGCCTCCTCCGACGATACCGATCGAGAATCCACGGGACATGTGTCAGTCACCTATCAATTCGTGGAAGGCGCGGGGTCGTCGTGCGCCGGCCTTGCTGTCCGCGATCACGGTGGCCCTTTCCTCGCCTACTCCGGGGATTCAGTGGGAGCCGCCGGCCACCCCCGGTGCGGCGGGGGTGGAACCGGTCGGCCAATGGCTTGGGTCTTGGGGACTCAGGCGGCGGATTTCTTGAAGTTCTTCATCGAGACGGTGTAGTCCCCGCGGTTGGCGCGGTAGTCGATGCAGTACTCCTGCGGGTACCAGCCCGCGATCTGCCACTGCTGCGGCTGCTTGATGGGCCAGCAGCGGCTCGGGTTGACCCCGTTGGCTATGCCCTCGAACCAGGCCTTCGTGATCATCGGCTCGAGGAAGCTGATCTTGGCGTCGTAGGCGCCGTAGATGAAGGTCTGGGTGAAGGCGGTGGAGTGCCACTCGGGCGAGTTCATGTCGACCAGGTGGTTGCCCATGGCCGCCTCGGCCACGTTGTTGTTCACGTAGTCCGCCGGCAGGTACTGCGGGGGGATCGGCTCGATGGCCGTCGCGTAGTCGTCGCAGTTGATCGCCAGGCCGCAGGGGCCGCTGCGGATCGCGTCGCGCTCAGCCTTGGACTGCGTGTAGAAGTGGAAGTCGAAGTGCGGGGTGTCGTAGATGTGCTCCGGCCCGTGGCCCATCGGGTTGTAGTTCAGCAGGGCCCACTTGAGCGGCATCCCGGGCAGCGAGGTCAGCTGCGAGGGGAGCTCCAGCGGCCGCTCGTGGCCGCCGACGCACTCCGTGTGCTCGTTGACCGTGCCGTTGCCGTCCATGTCGTAGCAGTGGTGGCCGTCGGTCATGGTCGTCGGCAGGCCGGTCAGCGTGTTCTTGGGGAAGACGAAGCCGACGGTCTGCGGGGTGGTGCCGTTGATCTGCGCGTACGTGCGCACCGTGCCGTTGCCGAGCGGGCTCGGGGCGCCGTACGAGGCACAGGGCCCCGGGTAGGACAGCGTCTCGGTGAGCAGCACCTGCGCGGCCCACGGCGCGACCGCGACGGTCCGCTCGCGGGTCGGGGCGTCCCGCGTCACCAGGCAGACGCTCACCGTGCCGGACGCACGCGCCGCGGCCTCCGCGGTGGTGTCCGTGGCCTGGGCCGGGTCACCGGGCAGGACCAGCAGGGTCAGGGCCGATATGGCCAGGGCCGCTCCGAGGGACACCCGCCAGCTCAACAGCTTCTTCGCGCGCACTTCACACCTGTTCCAATTCGAATCTGTGGAATCCGCCCTGAAGGAAGATCAGGGGGGTCTGGGTCTCACGGGCACCCATGGCGACGACTTCGCCGATGACCATCACGTGGTCTCCGGCCACCACGTGGTCGCGCAGGCTGCACTCCATCCAGGCCGCCGCGTCGAACAGGAGCGTCCCGGTGGCCTCACCCGGTGCCCCGGCCACCTCGGTCAGCGCCTGGTCGCGCTCGGGCCGGCGGCGCGCGAACGCGCGGGCGGTGGACTCGCCCTCGGCGCCGAGGATCGAGATCCCGACGACGCCGGTCCGCAGCAGTTCGGCGAAGAACTCCGAGTCGTGACGGAAGCTCAGCGACACCAGCGGCGGTTCCAGGGAGACGGAGGTGAGCGAGTTGACGGTGATCGCGTTGTGGGTGCGCACGCCGTCCTGGTCGGTGTAGGTGCTGACGACGCAGACCCCCGTGGCGAAGGAACGCATCACATCGCGCAGGTCGTGGTTCATGGCCGGGCCTCTCTGCTGGGCGCGGACGGGTGCGCGCGGCGCGGTGGCCGCGGGCACCCGTCCGTACGCGGGCTTGACGGTCAGTTGTCCTGGGCCCAGCGGCCGCGGGTCCAGCCGTCGAGGTCGTAGTCGTCCAGGGCCTTCTGGACGAGGTCGCCGTAGCTGTCGAGCAGACCGGCGCCGCGCGACCAGTTGAGGGTGTCGAGGCGCACCTGGTCGGGACCGCCGGCGTAGTTGAGCTCGTACAGCTCGTGGCGGGCGCCGAACTCGGTGCCGATCGCGTCCCAGGCCAGCTTGAAGAGCTTGGTGCGCTCCTCGGCGGTGGCGCCGGTGCCGCGGTAGTAGCGGTCGAGCAGCGGGCGCAGTTCGGGGTTCTGCAGGTCCTTGGCGCTGGAGGGGGTCATCAGCAGCGCGCCCGCGAGGTGCTCCTCGAAGAAGCGGTGCGTGCGCTCCCAGCTGAGCGGCGCGAGCGCCCGGTAGCCGGCCGAGTAGTCCATGCGCGGCAGGACGGTGCCGGCCGGGCCGGCCTCCGGGTCCAAGGCCATGGCGGTGGTGACGGCCCAGGTCTGGTGGCGCCAGGCGAGCAGCTCGCCGAGACCGGCCTGGACGCCGCGGAACCCGTCGGTGCCGTTGATGCGGGTGCCCCGGTCGAGGACGCCCGCCATGAACTCCAGCTTGACCGACATGCGGATCGCGCCCTGGAAGAAGCCGCGGGAGAGCAGGCCGGAGCGCGGGAAGTACTGGTGGATCTTCTCGGTGTCCCGGTAGATCAGGACGTTCTCCCACGGGATGAACGCCTTGTCGAAGACCAGCACCGCGTCGTTCTCGTCGAACCGGCTGGAGAGCGGGTTGTCGAACGGGCTGGTGGCCTTGGACTCGTAGGAGGTGCGGCAGACGACCTTCATGCCGGGGGTGTTCAGCGGGGCCAGGAAGGCCAGCGCCATGTCCTCGGCCTTGCCCTTTTCGAGGTTGGCCAGGTGGATCTGGCCGACGAAGGCGACGTTGCTCAGCGCCGAGGCGGTGGCCATGAGCTTGGCGCCCTCGACGACGATGCCGTCCTCGCGCTCCTCGACGACCTTCAGGTAGACGTCGCGGATCTCGTGCGCCGACTTGTTGCGGTCGACGGGCGGGTTGACGATCGCGTGGCTGATCGAGAGGCCCTGGCGGGCGTACTTCTCGTACCAGGCGCGGGCGTTGTCGCCGAAGGGCTCGTAGAAGTCGTGGGTGACGGCCAGGCCGGCCATGAACGACGCCTTGTAGTCGGGCGTGCGGTTCATGAAGCCGTAGCTCAGGCGGGCCCAGTGCTCGATGGCGTCGCGGGCCTTGATGAGGTCCTCGCCCGAGTGCGCCGGGGTGAAGAAGCGGTGGACGCGGTACCCCGTGTACCGGTCGACCGTCGTCATCAGGTCCTTGGTGTCCGGGTGGTGGAGCGCGTCGTAGAGGTGCGCGGTGGACCGCGCGGCCATGGCGAAGGCCGGGTGCGTCGTCACGTCCTTGACGAGCTCGCCGTCCACGAAGACCTGGCGGCCGTCACGCAGGCTCTCCAGGTAGGAGTCGCCCGTCATGAGGTCGTTCGGAGCCTCGTCGGCCGACGGATCCACTATCGGGACCTGACCCATTTTGGTGTCCTCTCCAGGGGTAATACACGCGACCGCTGCCGGACGCACAGTTCGATTGCCCCGAGCGTAGGCTCGGCCGCCGATCAGCTCTTGCGGGGCCGCGCACGGACAATTGCCCATCTACGCCAACCCTGGCGCCAACACGTTCGAGGCGGTACGTCAACTACGAGCCGGAGAAACCTTGTTGACGTCAGAAAGAAAGATCGGTCCACGCTTTCCGATATTGCGGAATCGTGAATTCCGGATGCCCGGAAACAATTTCGGCCCGGCCTTGATCCAAGGAATTCGGATACACGGCCGGGCCGAATGAAAAAGAATTGCAAAGGATGTCCGGCGGCTGGTCAGGCGGCGGGACGGGTGTGGCTGGCGGACGCCGCGTCGATACAGGCGGCCTCGGCTATCAGAATGATCTTCTCCACGTGCGGCAGCAGTCGCATGCCCGCCTCGGTGAGCTGGACCCGGCCGCCGGCGCGGTGGAACAGCTCGGCCCCGATGTAGTCCTCGAGGTTCTTGATGTGGGCGGTGACGCTGGGCTGCGAGTAGTGGAGGTTGCGAGCGGCTCGAGTGAAGCTCATCTCGGCGGCTACTTCACGGAACGAGCGTAACTGCTGGAACTGCACGGCAGGGGCTCCCTTCTGCGAGACTCAGGGCCTCGGAGGCTAGAAACATACCACGGTGCAGGTATAACTGCAGTACGAGGTTTCCCCCATATCTTCACCAACTCACCCCGGACATACCTGTGGCCATGCCCGCAGGGAGGGCATGGCCACAGGTCAGCCGCTGCTTCGTGGTTGACAGCGGGTTGGGCGGAGTGGACTAGTCGGACATCTCCATCGGCGAGAGGAGGTCCCGGGCGATCTGCGGGAGCAGACGGTCGATCAGGACGCCCGTGCGCGCGGATCCGTCGGCCGCGCGCGGGATCGCGTCGACGGCCACCGCGTGCGAGAGCACCCACGGCATGCGCCGCTCGCAGGCGGCCAGCGCGGCCTGGCGCCCGCCGGCCTCCTGGTCCTCCTCCAGGAGCGGTACGAAGGCCACCACCAGCGTCTCCCCCACCTCGGGGAGCCGGGTGCGCATCACCGCGATGTCCTGGACGCAGGGCAGGTCGAGGAGTTCGAGTTCGAGTGCGAAGAAGGCCGCCTCGAAGTCCTCCACCAGCACCTCGTCGTAGCTCTGGTCGTCGAAGGAGGGCAGGTTCACGCGGACATCTCCTGTTGCATCGACTGCTCAAGCTGCAGGTTCAGAGTGATGATGGGCAGCACCGCGTCGAGCAGGTCCCCGGTGCGGATCCGGCCCGTCGGGCTGTACGGGATGGTGTCGACGGCGATGACGTGCGCGGGCAGTGAGGGGACCCGGCGGGCGCAGGCGGCGCTGAGCGCCTGGTACCCGGTGGCCTCGCGGCCGACCGCCACGGCGATGAAGGGGACCACGATCGCGTCGCCCAGCACCGGGCTGCTGACCCGCATGACGGCGGTGTCGCGCAGGCACGGCAGGTTGAGCAGGTCCGACTCCAGCCGGAACAGCTCGGTGTCGACCGCGGAATCGCGGACCACCACGGGCACGTCGGTGACGCGCCCGGTCACCAGCAGCCGGCCGGTCTCGTCCACGTACCCGGAGTCGTCGGTGACCAGGAAGCGCTCCGCGCCCCAGCCGAGGTCCAGTTCGACGGTCTCGGTCTCGCCGTCGAGGTACCCGTCCATGACCTGGTGGCCCGCGAAGGCCAGGCGCCCGCTCTCGCCCTGCCGCACCGGCCGGCCGTCCTCGCCGAGGACGGCGACGGTGGTGCCGAGCGTGGTGTGGCCCGTGCGCGGCGGCGAGACCAGCAGCTCCTCGGGGCCCATGACGGCGGTCAGCCCGGTCTCCGCGCTGCCGAGCGCGGTGTGCAGGACCGGGCCGAGCCGCTCCCAGGCCGTGTTCACGGTCCAGCGGCCCAGGTGGGCGCCGGGGGTGAGGAGGAACCGCAGGTGGCGGGTGCGCGGCGAGGGCTCGGCCGTCTCCGGCAGTCCGAGCAGCCCGTGCAGGGCGGAGGGGGTGATCACGCCGGTGCTGACCCGCTCGGCGACGAGCAGCGAGGTCAGGGTCTCGGGGCCGGCTCCGTCCGCGAGGACGACGGTGGCGCCGATGCCGAGCATCGTGCGGGCCAGCGCGAGGGCGGTGGGCTCGGTCGGCGGGGCGCAGGCCAGGTGGACGTCGTCCCGGTTGAGCCCGAACTCGTCCACGAGGTCGACCAGGTGACGGCCTTCGGAGGGGGTGCGGCGCACGGCCAGGCGGGAGGGGCCCTCGCTGCGCGCACTGACCGCGAAGGACTCGTAGGGCCGGGGCGCCGGCAGGGTGCGCAGGGGTTCGGCCGAGGTCAGCAGGTCGAAGTTGAGCGCCTCGTGCTTGCCGGGGGCGGCCGGGGCGCCGGGAGCCGTGATCCCGTCCAGGAGGACGTGCACGGCCTGCGGCCCGCTGGGCCACACGAGCTGGTCGAGGGTGGCGTGGTGCTCCGAGGTCACGAAGACCACGGACGGCTCCAGCCAGGAGAGCACCTGGCCCAGATCGTCCGTGCCGCTCTGCGGGTCGAGTCCGGTGCAGGAGACGCCGAGGGTGGCGCAGGCACTCATCGCGACGGTGAGCTGCCAGCTGTTCCCGGCGAGGAAGACCGCCCGGACCGCGCCCTCTTGGGGCAGGTGCTCGGTGAGTCCGGCCGCCGTCCGCTCCACGGTCTCGGCGAACTGGCCCCAGGTCAACCGCACCTGGCCGTCGACCAAGGCATCCCGCGTCACGCCGCCCGCCGCGTGCCGGCGGATGTCATCGAGCTTGATCATGTGGGTTCTCCGTGGTCGGTCAAGAGCCTCGTATGTGGCTCGGGGCCGCGCCCATGGAAACAAACCTGCATGAAGGTAGGCAACCGCTCATCGGAAGATCTGATGTCGCCGTCCGGGGCGCCGAAACGGTTGCGGAAACACCTCCGCCGGGCGTCGAGGACGCCCGGCGGAGGTGAGGCGGCGACATCGGGCCGTCCACAGGACGCCCGGCCGCGGGGCCGGCTAGGCCTGGAGCTGGGCCGGCGCGACGAGTTCGGCCTCGGCCCGCTCCCTGAGGTGCTTCTCCAGGTCGGCCATGACCCGCTCGGCGCGGCCGGGGGCCATGTCGAGCTCGGCCAGCACCGTCGGCAGGGCGATGATCGGCATGATGTGCCTGAGCAGCACGGACACCCGTACTTCCAGGTCCTCCCAGTCGGCCATCACCTCCGAGAGCACCTGCACTCCGGTGAAGGCGCCGACGAACAGGTTGGCGACCGCGTCCAGGTCCACGTGCGCGTGGAGCTCGCCGCACGCCCGGGCCTCGCCCAGCGCGAACCGGTTGTGGTCGAGCCAGTCCTGGTAGGGGCGCAGCCGGTGCTCGTGGTGGCTGCCGCGCTCCAGGGACAGCCTCAGGCTGCCCTGCACGACCGGATCGCTGCGGATCTGAACGGCGAAGAGCATGCCCTTGTCGATCAGCTCCTGCAGACGCGTGCTCCGCGGTACGAGCGGGAAGCCGACCGTGTCGATCTGGCTGGCCAGAACGGCCTGGGCCAGCTCTTCCTTGCCCTTGAAGTAGTAGTAAAAGGCACCCTTGGTCAGCCCGAGCCGCTGGTAGACGTCCGCGATCGTGGCTCCGTTGAAGCCCTTCTCTGCGAACACGGCGCCGGCGGCCTCGACGATGAGTTGCCGGGTGCGCCGAGAAGTCTCCCTCTGAGACACCCTCGCTCCTTCCACGCTGCTGGTGGCCAACTGTTGCACCTCCTCGGGGGTATGAGCATGTCACCGAAAACAGCCGTTGCAAATTATACCAGGCAGCACGTATCTTGCGGCGAACCGAGACCTACCACGGGTGGCTCGAATCTGCCTCGAAGTACGGAGGGGAATTCATGTTAATCACGTCGTATGCGAACGAAAACGCCCAAAGACCGTCGGTCGGGGTCTCAGATGCAAGGCCTCCGGCCGTACCCAACTGGCTTGTGCACCGTCCAGACACTTCCGAGGTGTTCCTCTCGGCTTGGGAACGCACTGCTCCCGACCGATTCGACGTCACCGTGCGTTGGCCTGAAAACCATCCGTTCCATACCGGCCTGCACGGTTTCCGTTCGCCCGCCGTCATCGCGGAGGCCATCCGCCAGACCGGCATCCTGCTCTCGCACGCCGAGTACAACGTCCCCCTCGGGCACCAGTTCCTGATGTCCGACCTCCAGTACCGGATCGATCCCGAGCTGCTGCTGGCGGACGACGAATCCCCCATGCACATCGACGTCACCTGCACGGACGTCAACCGCCGCGGCACCCGCTTCTCCGGCATGGTGTGCCACATGGACGTGATCCAGAGCGGCCGCGTCATCGCCACCGGCGACGGCCGCATGACGTGCACCTCTCCCGGCGCCTACCGCCGGATGCGGGGCGAGTACGCGGACGCCCGGCCGGTCCTGCCCGTACCCGAACCGGTGCACCCCTCCCTCGTCCTGCGCACCGATCCGAGCCATGTCCTGCTGGCTCCCACCATGGATCCCCGGTGCTGGACCCTGCGGCCGCACACCACGAACACCACGCTGTTCGCCCACAAGAACGACCACGTCCCCGGCATGGTCCTCCTCGAGGCCACCCACCAGGCCGCGTTCGCCGTCGCCGGCACCGCCCGGCTGTACCCCGTCGCGCTCAGCCTGAGCTTCGAGCGGTACGTGGAGTTCCACTCCCCCTGTCTCATCCAGGCGCAGCCGATGGTCCTGAACGGTGACGGCACCCTCTCCCTGAGCGTGACCGGTCATCAGAGCGGCCAGCGGGTATTCGACGCCCACCTGGAAGCAATTACCGTTTCCTCCTGATCACCTCACTTTCGAACGAAATGGGCATCGGTTCCCTGCGATCCGCTGGCCGAGACACCCATGCGCAAAGTGGCGGGAAGGTCGTAGGCGTGTCAGCCTGTGACGTCATCGGACTCACCGTCACCAGCAGTTGTAGGAGGGATACTCCTGTGAGCAGGCAGTGCCCGTTCGTCATCGATCCGCTCGGCCAGGACATTCACGGAGAGATCAAGGAAATACGCTCCCTTGGCCGGGCCGTGCGGATCGTGCTCCCCGGTGGAGTGGAGGCGTGGTCCGTCACGGACTACGCACTCGTGAAGCGCCTGCTCACCGATCCCCGGGTATCGAAGGACGCCTACCGGCACTGGCCGGCGTGGATCGACGGGGAAGTCGACCAGGAGTGGCCGCTGGCCATCTGGGTCTCGGTGCAGAACATGGTCACCGCCTACGGCGAGGAGCACGCACGTCTGCGCAGGCCCGTGGCGGGGGAGTTCACCATGCGCCGCGTGGCGGCCCTGCGGCCCCGGGTCGAGGAAATCGCCGCCGGGCTGCTGGACCGCCTGGAACGGGCCCCCGCACACGTGCCCGTGGACCTCCGCGAGGAATTCGCCCACGTACTGCCGCACGCCGTGGTCTGCGAGCTGTTCGGAATTCCGCATTCCGCACGCGGCCCGCTGCAGAAGATCATCGACGGATTCTTCGCCACCTCGATCACCCCCGAGGACGCGATGGCCAATGGCACAGCCATGTACGAGATCCTCAACGAAGTCGTGGCGCACAAGAGAGAAAATCCCGCCGACGACCTGACATCGGGCCTCATCTCCGCACGCGACTCGGGCACGGCGGAAATGAGCGAGAAGGAACTCCTCGACAATCTCATCCTCCTCTTCACCGCCGGCTACGAGACCACGGTGAACCTCATAGACAACGCGGTCGTCTCCCTCCTCACGCATCCCGACCAGCTCGCACTCGTACGGGACGGCAAGGCCTCGTGGGACGACGTGATCGACGAATCCCTGCGCGTGGACCCGCCCGGCGCGCACAGCATCCTGCGCTACGCCGTGGAGACCATCGAGATCGACGACGACGTGCGCATCCCGCGGGGCGACGCGATCGTCATCTGCTTCGCGGGAGCGGGCCGCGACCCCCTCCACCACGGGGCCGGGGCGGACCTCTTCGACATCACCCGCGACACCCGGGCCGATCACGTGTCGTTCGGGTACGGAGCCCACCACTGCCTCGGCGTGAACCTGGCCCGGATGGAGGTCGCCATCGCGCTGTCGGCGCTCTTCGAGCGGTTTCCCGACCTCGCCCTGGCCGCACCGGCCGATGAACTCCGGCCGAAGTTCTCGTTCGTTTCCAACGGCCACCGCACGGTTCCCGTGATTCTGGGCCGGTCCAGCTCGCGCAATGAGGCAATTTTCAGCCAATAGTGCCGGGGCGACCTTTGCTGAAGGATCCACCGGAACCCGGCAGACGGAAGAGTCACCATGACGGAAAAGACCGGCCTCCTCGTGGGCAGGCGCGCCCTGATCACCGGCGCGAGCAGCGGCATCGGGGCGGCCGCCGCCCGGGTGTTCTGCGAGAACGGGGCCTCGGTGCTCCTCACCGCCCGGCGCGAGGAGCAACTGGCCGCGCTCACGCGCGAGCTGACGGACCAGGGTTTCACCGCCGCCTACGCGGTCACCGACGTGGCCCGCGCCGAGGAGGTCGAGGCGGCCGTGGCCAAGGCGGTGCGGCTCTTCGGGGGCCTGGACGCCGCCTTCAACAACGCCGGCCTGGGCACCGTGCCCGCGCCGCTGCACCTCACCGAGGACGCGGAGTTCGAGGCCGTCATGGCCACCAACGTCCGCGGCACATGGAACTGCATGAAGTACGAGATCGCCGCGATGCTGCCGGGCGGCGGGGCCATCGTGAACAACAGCAGCGTCGCGGGACTGGTCGGCACCCCGGCGTCCGCCGCGTACATCGCGTCGAAGCACGCCGTCATCGGCCTGACGAAGGCGGCCGCCGAGTACGCCGCCCAGGGCGTCCGGGTCAACGCAGTCGCCCCGGGCACCACCCGCAGCGAGATGATGGGCCAGTGGTTCGACCTGAACCCGGGCCTGGAGGAGCAACTGCACACCAGGGCCCCACTGCCGCGTACGGCGGACCCGCGCGAGATCGCGCAGGCCGCCGCCTGGCTGCTCAGCGACCAGGCGTCCTTCGTGGTCGGTGCGACCGTCCCGGTGGACGGCGGCTGGACCGCCCGCTGACCGTTGTCCGGCCGCGCAACCGGAACGCGGGGGAACTCGGCGGAACCCTGTGGCAACGCGCAGGCAAAGAGCTGTACGAGCACTTCGGAGCACCCGGCCGGACCCACCCCGCGCCGATAAAATCGCGCTCATGCAGACATCTGAAAGACCCAGGGTGATCGTCCTGACGGGGGCCACCGGTTTCATCGGCTCGGCCGCACTGGACGCCCTGGCCCGCCGTCCCGGCATCCTGGTGCGGGCCCTCGCCCGCACCCCCGGTGCGGCGCGCGAAGGCGTGGAGTGGGTCCGTGCCGACCTGGGCGACCCCGGCTCGCTGCGCGGGGCCTGCGAGGGCGCGGACGCCCTGGTGAACCTGGCCTCCTACATCGGGCGGGACGAGGAACGCTGCCACACCGTCAACGTCCTGGGCGGCGCGGCCCTCCTCGCCGAGGCCGTGCGGGCGGGGGTGGGCCGGATCGTCCACCTGTCCACGGCCGCGGTGTACGGGAACCTCCCGCACCGCGGGATCGAGGTCGACGAGCTGGCCCCGGACCCGGTGTCCCCCGCGAGCCGCAGCCGGCTCGCGGCGGAGGCCCCGGTGCTGGCCGCCGGCGGGACCGTCCTGCGTCCGGGCCTGGTGCTGGGCGCCGGTGACCGCTGGGTGGTCCCGGCCCTGGCCGAGCTGATCGACCGGGTGCCGGCCAGCTGGGACGGCGGCCGCGCCCTGCTGTCCGTGATCGACGTCGGCGAACTCGCCCGCCTGATCGACACCCTGGCCACGGCCCCGGGCCCCGCCGTGGGCGGGGTCCACCACGCGAGCCACCCCGCCGCGGTGACCAGCGCCGACCTCATGTCGGCCCTCGCCGCCGAGCGGATCCTGCCCTCCGTACGGGAGGACTGGCCGTGGGACCGCTGCGTCGAACAACTCCGCGCACACCCGGGCCGGGTGACGGAACGGCAGTTCTCCCTGCTGGCCCGCGACTACTACCAGCGCGCCGACACCATCTGGCAGCTCACCGGCCTGCGCCCCACACCCACGCCGCTCGCCCTGCTCCCTTCAGCCGCCCCCTGGTACCGCACCCACCTGTCCCGCGCCTGAACCCGGCACCCGCCCGGATCACCCACCCCCCTCACCATGGACAATCCGAAATCCACCGGTACCGTCCGCCACCGGATCCCGCTGAACCACCCGAACAGGTGCCCAGACCCACTGCCAGACACCGATCCCCGGCGTCCGGGAGAACCGGATCGGCCCACGGCTGCCCTCGACCTCCACCCGCGGCCATGCTGCGGCGACGGCGGCCCGGTCCGTACCGTACGAACGGAACACCTCCGCGAGGACGGTGACGCTGTCCCAGCCCTCGAACGCCACGAACGAGGGCTCCTCCCCCAGCCGCTCGCGGAGCTCCTTCCCCACCCGCTCCCCCACCTGCCCGAGGTGCTCGGGCAGGTAGCGCAGGAACGGGATCCCGGCGCCGTCCTCACCCAGCGCCTCGGCCCATCCGGCGAACTCCGGCTGCCCCGCCGGAGCTCCGATCAGCACCTCCCCCAGCCGCCGGTCACCCCGTACGGCCCGCACGATCGCCGCCGCCGGCTCCGGATACCCCACGAGCAGAAGAACCGCAGTGACCCCCTCCGCTGCAACCGCGTCGCACAGCTCCCCGACCTCACCGCTCCCCCGCACGTCGATCTCCACGACGCTGCCCCCACGGGCGGCGAACCGCTCCCGCAGAATGCGGGTCCCGGAGGCCCAGTAGACGCTCGTCTGCATCGCCACCGCGATCCGGCGGTGCCCCGCCCCGAGCAGGAAGTCCGCGTACGTCCGCCACCCGTGGGACTGCGCCGGAGCCAGCCGCGCGACCCACTCCGTCGACTCGTCGGTGAGCGCGTCGAGCACCGCGGAGGAACACAGGTACGGCATCCCGAGGGCATCGGCCCGGGCGGCGGCGGCCCGGGCAACAACGCTGTGGTACTCCCCCACCACGGCGGCCACACCCAGCCCGGCGAGTTCCTCCACGGCCTCCGCGGCCCGCTCCGGATCGGCCGCGGTGTCCCGGACCACGAGCTCCAACACCCGACCCCCGATCCCACCTCCACGGTTGACCTCGTCCACGGCCAGCTCGAGCCCCGCAAGCAACTGCCGCCCCGCGTCAACCCACCCGGGCCGCGTCAACGGCACAAGGGCCCCCACCCGCACACCCACCCCACCGACGGACGGCAATGCCGAGTAGTTCACAGTGCTCTACTCCCCCACTCCCAAGCCGACACCACATGATCACCACGCCCATTGGACCCACCCCCACCCCCCAAAGCAACCGCTTACATCCCCCAACCAACCGGGGCACAGCCCACCCCCAAACCACCCACCCCCAAACCACGCACCCCAACCCCACCGCCCCCAGCCGCCCAACACCGGCCGATCCCAGGGCACAGCCCCACCCCGCCCCACCGTCCCCAAGCAGGAGACCTGGTGTCCATCCGGGAGGCACCGCGGCCCTCCCGGTGGCGCAAGCAAGCGGAGCGGCCGACCACGAAGTGCGACCTGTTCGCACTGTCGGTCGACGCGACGGCGGCGAACCCGCTGCTTCTCTCTTCCCTACGGGCCTTCATGGAGCGGCGGCGACCGTCGCCACCAGCCGAACCCACGCCACACCCCCACCCCCAAACCACCTCACCGGCCCCAGCCGCCCACGCCAGCCAAACCCCGGGGGCGACCGCCCACTCCCACGGGGTCCGGGGCGGAGCCCCGGCTTCGGGAAGGGGCGGGGTAGGGGCAAAACCCCCGCAGGACCCCAAGCAGACCCGACGCCCCCCAGCTCCCGTCCACGCGGTCTCCTCCGGACTCCCCGCCCCGCGGGAACCGACTCCCCACCCCCGACGTCGTCGTACCAGCCGCACCCTCAACACCCCCACCCCAAACGGAACAGGCAGCAACGGCCCCATGACCCAGCCGAACTCGGGCCCAACCCCCAACCCGCCCCCCAACCCAGCCTCCAGCCCACCTCCCACCCCCACCCACCGCCTCCCCAACCACCAGCTCCCCACCCACCGCCTCCCCAACCACCAGCTCCCCACCCACCGCCTCCCCGACCACCAGCTCCCCACCCACGGCCTCCCCACCAACGGGGCCCCCGCCCACGAAGCCCCCGCCCAGCGCCTCGCCACCCACCGGCTCCCCACCGACGGGACCCCCACCCACCGCCTCCCCGACCACCAGCTCCCCACCCACAAGGCCCCCACCGACAGGGCCCCCACCCACGGCCTCCCCACCCACATGGCCCCCACCGACAGGGCCCCCACCCAAGGCCTCCCCACCCACGGGGCCCCCGCCCACGGGACCCCCGCCCACCACGTCCTCCCCCGCCGGCCACCCGGCGCCCGCCCCCGCCAACTCACCTGGCCAGCGGCCGTCAGCGCATCCCTCCCCGTCCTCGCCTCCGCACTCCTCACCGCACTCCTGACCCGACCCTCCCTCGTCCCCAACACCCCCGGCCACCTCGGCAGCTTCCTGGAAGCGTTCCTGCCCTGGCTCGGCCTGGCCGTGCCGCTCCTCCTGGCGCTGGCCATCCGACGCCGCTCCGCCGCCATCGCCCTGGCCCTCCTCCTCCCCACCGCCGCCTGGCTGGGCCAGTTCGGCAACCTCCTCCCTCAGACCCCCACCCCCACCCCCACGTCCACATCCACGTCCAACACCCCCTCAACCCACCCCACCCTCACCGCCGTCCAGCACAACATCAGCGACGAGAACCCGAACCCCTCCCGAACGGCCACTGCCCTCGCCGCCCCGCACCCCGCCCTCATCGCCGTCGAGGAGCTCACCCCCGCCGCGGTCACTGCCTTCACCGCCACCCTCGCGGCCGGCTATCCCCACCACGCCACCCACGGCACGGTCGGCCTCTGGTCGGCGTACCCGCTCACCGACGTCCGCCCCGTCGACATCCGGCCGTCGGCCCTCACCAGCGACCCGCACTGGAACCGCGCCCTGCGCGCCACCGCCGCCACCCCCAGCGGTCCCGTCGCCGTCTACGTCGTCCACCTCCCCTCCCTGCGCCTCGGCACCTCCGGCTTCGGCTCCGCCCGGCGCGACGAGAGCGCCGTGCTGCTCGGCGCCGTCCTCGCCGCGGAACCCGCCGACCGCGTCGTCCTGCTCGGGGACCTCAACAGCACCGCCGACGACCGCGGTCTGGCCCCCGTCCGCACCGCCCTGACACCGAAGCGAACCCCCAACCCCAGCCCCAACCCCAGCCCCAATCCCAGCCCCGCCCCCGGCTTCGCCTTCACCTGGCCCGCGGCCTTCCCCCTGGCCCGGATCGACCAGATCCTGGTCCGCTCGGGCACCATCACCCGCGTCCGTACGCTCCCCGCCACCCCCAGCGACCACCTGCCCCTCAGCGCCGACATCGAGTTCGATTAACGTACGTTCATGACCGACTTCGTACTGGTAGCAGGCGCCTGGCTCGGAGCAACGGCCTGGGACGAGGTGGCCGCCGCACTCCGCACCGCGGGCGCCGACCACGACGTCCACGCACTGACCCTGTCCGGCCTCGCGGACAAGCAGGGCGCCACGGCCGGCCAGCAGACGCACGTCACGGACATAGTCGAGGCCATCGACGCACTCGGTCTGCGCGATGTGGTCCTCGTGGGCCACGGTTACTCCGGCATCCCGGTCGGCCAAGCCGCCGAGCGCATCGGCGGCCGCCTCAACCGGGTGGTCTTCGTCGACGCCGACATCCCGGTCCACAACGCGTCCTTCCTCTCCGCCCGCAGCGACGGCCGCTCCGCCTCCGTAGAGGCCGCCCTCGCCGCGAACGACGGCTTCTGGCCGCCCCCGCAAGCCGCCGACTACGCGGACCAGGGCCTCACCGAAGAACAGATCACCCGCATCGTCGCCGGCGCGACCCCGCACCCGGGCGCCACGCTCACCGAACCGGCCGTGCTGACCCACCCCCTCACCGAGCTCCCCGCCACCTACGTGACGTGCCTACTGGGCGGCGGCAGGGCCGCCCCCCGCCCCGACCTGGCGCGGTTCCTGTCCACCGGCCCGGACTGGCGGTCGGTCACCCTGGACACGGGCCACTGGCCGATGTTCTCCGCCCCGTCCGCCCTGGCCGCCGTCCTCCTCGACGCCGCGGCTCAGGACGCCCCGCCGCCGGCTCCGGGCCTGCGTATCCACCCGGTGGACGCCGCCTCCGAAGCCTCCCTGCGAGACTGGCAGCACGTCCACAACACGGTCATCCCCACGGCTCTCCTCTCCCTGAACGACGTACACGAGCGCTCCGCCCGCCATGTCCTGCACGTCGCCCACCTGGGCGACACCCTCGTCGGATGCACCACGGTCCGGCCCCCTGCCGCCGGCTCCACGACCGCCACCGTGATCGCGCGCGTCCTGCCGCCGTACCAGGGACGGGGCTTCGGCCGGGAGCTGTACACCTACGCGCTCGCCCAGGCACGGGCCCTCGGCGCCGAGGTGATCGAGACCGTGGTCCTCGCGTCCAACCCGGAAGGCCTGAGCTTCGCTCGCCGGGCGGGCTTCATCGAATTCGACCGCTACGTCCTCCCTGGGGACACCGTGCCTTTCGTAGATCTGCGCCTCGCTTGAGCGGCCACTGGGTCCGCCTCGAACTCACCGTCCGCACCTTCGACTCCGCCCGGTTCACGCCGTACGTCGACCGGTGCCGCGCCGCGGGCTTCAGCTTCACGACGCTCGCCCAGCTCGGCGACGCGGAGGACGAACGCCGCAGCCTCTACGAGCTGAACAAGGAGTGCTCGGCCGACATCCCCGAGCGAGGCAGGTTCCACTCCTACGCGGCATACACCCGCCTGCGCTTCGCGGTGCCCTCCTACGACCCGGCCGGCATCATCGTCGCCCGGGACCAGGACGGCGCCTGGGCCGGTATGGCGGCAACCTCCCTCCATCTCTCCGACGGCTTCGCCTTCAACGAGATGACCGGTGTCCGGGCCGCCCACCGCGGCCGCGGCCTCTCCCTCGCCATGAAGACCCTCGGCATCGCCTTCGCCGACGCCCACGGAGCCCCCGTCATCCGCACGATCCACCACCCCGCGAACGCCCCGGCCATCGCCATGAACCGCGCCCTCGGCTACGTGGACGCGAACTGGCACCAGCCGACGCCCTGAGCCGAACGCCCCAGACTTGAGGCCCCCGCACCTGCGGCCCCAGCCGCGGCCCTCTCCACCTGCGCCCTCTACCCTCGCGGGCTCCTGCGCTTCCGTGAGACGGCGACCCCGGCCAGGCAGACCGCACCACCGAGCAGGGTCAGCGCGGCCGGGACCTCGTCGAGGGCGATCCAGGCGATGAGCACCACGACGGCGGGCACCGCGTAGGTGGTCGCGCCCATCTTCCCCGCGGTGGTCCGCGACAGCGCGAACGACCAGGTGGTGAAGGCGAGTGCGGTCGGGAAGAGCCCCAGGTAGATCATGTTCAGGACGGCGCCGAGCGGAGCCCCGGGAAGCTGGTCGACGAGCTGCCCGACGAAGGGCAGGGTGACGGCCGTGCCGACGAAGCAGCCGTACGTGGTCACCTGGATCGGGCTCGCGTACGCCAGCGCCGGCTTCTGCGCGACCACTCCGGCCCCGTACGTGAGCGCGGCGACCAGGCAGAGCAGGACACCTCCCACCGACGCGGACCCGCCGTTCGAGGTGGACAGGCCGACCAGCACCGCCCCGGCGAACGAGACCGCCATGCCCGCCAACAGCATGGGCGGGAATCCCTCCTTCAGCAGCCAGCCGCTGAGCAGGGCGATCACGATCGGGCCGATGTTGACGATCATGGCCGCGGTGCCGGCGTCCACGAGCTGCTCGCCCCAGTTCAGCGTCACCATGTAGAGCCCGAACCAGAGCACCCCGGAGATGAGGATCCCGGGCCACGCCTGCTTCGGCGGTGGCGGCACCCGCTTGATGACCAGCACCAGCCCGAGTGCGACCGAGGCTGTCAGCAAGCGTCCGAACGCGAGGGCTCCGGGCCCGAAGTGCGCGGCCGCCGAGCGGATGGAAACGAACGCGGAGGCCCACAGCACGACGGTCACTCCGGCGGCTATCAGGGCCCACCGGTCGGTCTTGACCTGATCAGACGTCTTGTCCATGCGAGCAAGCTACCTGCCCCGCCCGAAAGGCCCGTCGCCCTTTTCCCGAGCCCCTACCCTGCGGCCGGGGCCAGCAGCTCCCGCAGCCGTTCCGCATAGCCGCGGGGGTGTGTGGTGTTGCCGTTGTGGCCGCCCGGGAAGACTCGTATCTCCGTGTCCAGGAGGGCCGCGAGTTCCGTCGCGCACCGCTGGTCGAAGACGGTGGACGGGGTCGTGGAGCCCAGCGCCGGGATGATCCGCGTCGGGGTCCGGGTGAGGGCGTCCATGTCGAGGGTGTCCTCGACGATCGCCGTGAAGTCGTGCTCGATGAAGTAGCCGAAGTTGGCCCGCCGGCGCTCGTCCAGGGGCTGCGGGGTCAAGCCGGCCTCTGCGTCGCGCCGCGCGAGGTCTATCCCGAGGACCCGGGCCATCTCCGGAAACACGGCTTCGAGTCCGCCCGCGCGGTAGATCCCCTGCAGTTCCTCCAGTTCCGCTTCGTGCCGGGCCCTCTCGCCGGCGGGCAGCAGTCGCGGGGCCACCGGCTCGTGCGCGATGAGGGTGCTGACCTGCTCCGGGTGCCGAACGGCCAGGTGCAGGCCGATGACGGCCCCCAGACTGCAGCCGAGCATCAGCACCGGTTCGTCGGTGACGGTCTCCAACAGCCGTTGCACGTCTTCGGCGTGCTCGGCGAGCGACGCCGCCCGGCCGGGCTCCACCGGCCGGCTGCGCGAGAGTCCGCGGCGGTCGTAGGTCAGCACGGTGAAGGCATCGGTGAGATGCGGAACGAGATCCACGGTGCGGTCCGCGTCCCCCTCCCCGCTCTGCGCGATGAGCAGCATCGGGCCGGAGCCCTGCAGTTGATGGTGGAGTACAGCACTCATGACAACAACTCCTCGCTATCGGCTCCGGACCCCCAGTCCGTCACTCTCTGCAATCACCGTAACCCATCGAATCGGATACATCAAGAGTGATGGATCAAAAAAGATGCATCTTCTTCGATGGGCCGGCGGATTCCGATGTACCGTGCTCCCGTGGACGGAATCGAACTCTTCCTGCTGGGCCGCGCCTTGATGAAGCTCGGCGAGGAGGCCCTGCCCGAGCCCCCCGGCGGCCCGGGGCAGTACGCCGGCGGCACCCGCTCCGTCGTGATCGTGGCCGGCGACATCGCCGCGCACCCCGACACCACGGTCGGCGAGACCGCCCAGCGCACGGGCCTCCCGCAGAGCCAGGTCTCCGGCGCCGTCGCCCGCCTGCGCGAGGCCGGCTCGGTCCAGACCTCGCCCGACCCGGCCGACCGCCGCCGGACACTGGTCCGCCAGTCCCCCGGAACCTCCCCGCGCGTGGCCGCCGTACGCGCCGCCGGTGCTTCCAAGGTCGAGGAAGCCCTCGCCCGCGCCCTCGGCGAGACCGAAGCGCAACAACTGCCGGAGCTGACCCGGGCCCTGGAGGTCCTGGCCCGCCACCTGGTGCCCCGCGACACCCGCTGACCCGCCCTGACCGGGGGCCACGGAGGCAACCGGGGGAGCACGTACCTACCGTCAGAGGTCGCCCTGCACCAGCAGCTTCTTCTGCGGCTTGCCCATCGCGTTGCGCGGAATCGCCGCCACGAACCGCACCTCGCGCGGCCGCTTGTGCACCGACAGGTGCGCCGCGACGAAGTCCGTCAGTTCCGGACCGGTGACCCCCTCGGCCACCACGAAGGCCACGATCCGCTGCCCGAGATCCGCGTCCGGCAGCCCCACCACCGCGGCCTCGCTCACCTTGGGGTGGTCCAGCAGCGCGTTCTCGATCTCGCCGGCGCCGATCCGGTAACCGCCCGACTTGATCATGTCGATGGAGGCCCGGCCCACGATCCGGTGGACCCCGTCGGCCTCGTCGACGGCCGCGATGTCGCCCGTACGGAACCACCCGTCCTCGGTATAGGCGCCGGCCGTGGCCTCGGGCCGGCCCAGGTACCCGGAGAACAGCGTCGGCCCGGTGAGCTGGAGCTCGCCGATCTCCGCGCCCGGCTCCGCCGCGATCCGCGTACGGATGCCCCGGAGCGGGGTGCCGACCGTACCGGGCCGCACCTCCCCGCCCGCGCGCCCGCTCACGGTGATTAGCGTCTCGGTCATCCCGTACCGCTCCACGGGCCGCAGCCCGGTCAGCCGTTCCAGGTCCCGGAAGACCGGCGCGGGCAGCGCGGCACTGCCGGAGACCAGCAACCGGGCCCCGCCCAGCGCGGCGGCCGCCGCCGGCGACCCCGCGATACGGGACCACACGGTCGGCACCCCGAAGTACAGGCTGCCTCCGGCCTCCGCGTAGGCCTCGGGTGTGGGCCGCCCGGTGTGCACGAGACGGCTGCCGGTGCGCAGGGCCCCGAGCACCCCGAGCACGAGGCCGTGCACGTGGAACAGCGGCAGCCCGTGCACGAGGGTGTCCTCGGCGCTCCACTGCCATGCCTCGGCGAGGGCATCGAGATCGGCGGCCACCGCCTCGGCGGTGAGAACGACCCCCTTGGGCGGACCGGTGGTCCCTGAGGTGTAGAGAACCAGCGCCGCCCGCCCGGGCTCGACCGCACCCCCGGCCCCGGCGGCCCCGGCACCACCCCCGCCACGCCGTGCGAAGTCCACGTCGACGAGCACGGCACCGGAATCCCGCAGGATGTGCTCCCGCTCGGCGGGCCCCGCATCGGGCGGCAGCGGTACGAAGGGCACCCCGGCCAGCAGCCCGCCGACGACGGCGGCGACGGTCTCCAGCGAGGCCGTCGCGGTCACGGCGAGGGCGGGCGCCCCGGCGACATCGGCAGCCACGGCCCGGGCCGCGCCGAGCAGGTCCTCGTAGGAGGCCTCACGCCCGGCCACCCGCAGGGCATCGGGCCGGTCTCCATACACCCCGGTGAGCGCGGTCAGCACTGATCCCCCTACGGAGTCCGATCACATCCAACCGCCCCACCCTACGACCGCCCCCGACCCCCATCGGGGCGCGGGGCCCAGGGTCCGGGCACCGTTCCCCGGGCTCTGCCCGGTCCCCCGACGGGTCCCGGGCGGAGCCCGGGGAACGGAGGAAGGGGCGGGCCGGGGAAGACCTCACGCAGCACCACCCACGACCGGCGCCCCGTACCCGTACCCGCCCCACCCCTGCCTCAGCGCGTCAGATCAGCCCCTGCGCCAGCATCGCGTCCGCCACCCGCTCGAACCCGGCGATGTTCGCCCCGACCACATAGTCCCCGGCGGAGCCGTACCGCTCGGCGGTCGCGTACGACACCGCGTGGATGTCCCGCATGATCCCCGCCAGTTCCGACTCGACCCGCTCCGCGCTCCACGCCGTGCGCCCCGCGTTCTGCGCCATCTCCAGCGCACTGACCGCGACCCCGCCCGCGTTCGCCGCCTTGCCGGGCCCGAAGGACACCCCGGCCGCCTGCAGCAGGTGCACGGCCTCCGGCGTGGTCGGCATGTTCGCGCCCTCCGACACCGCCTTGACGCCGTTCGCGATCAGCGTCCTCGCGTCATCGGCGGTCAGCTCGTTCTGCGTGGCCGACGGGAAGGCGACCTCCGCCGCCACGTCCCACACGCGGCCGCCCGGTACGAACCGCGCCGACGGCCCGCGCCGCTGCGCGTACTCGCTCACGCGCCCGCGCTCGACCTCCTTGATCTGCTTCAGCAGCGCGAGGTCGATGCCCTTCTCGTCCACCACGTAGCCCTGCGAGTCGGACGCCGTCAGCGGGTTCGCACCCAGCTGCTGCAGCTTCTCGATCGTGTACAGCGCCACGTTGCCCGAGCCGGAGACGACGGCCGTCAGCCCGTCGAGCGACAGTCCCTTGACCGCCAGCATCTCGGCGGCGAACAGCACGCTGCCGTAGCCCGTGGCCTCCGGACGGATCAGCGAGCCGCCCCAGCCCTGGCCCTTGCCGGTCAGGACGCCGGCCTCCCAGCGGTTGGTGATGCGCCGGTACTGCCCGAACAGGTAGCCGATCTCACGCCCGCCCACACCGATGTCACCGGCCGGCACATCGGTGTGCTCGCCGATGTGCCGGTAGAGCTCGGTCATGAACGACTGACAGAAGCGCATGACCTCCGCGTCCGACCGCCCGTGGGGGTCGAAGTCGCTGCCGCCCTTGCCGCCGCCGATGCCGAGGCCCGTCAGCGCGTTCTTGAAGATCTGCTCGAAGCCGAGGAACTTCACCACGCCGATGTCCACCGACGGGTGAAAGCGCAGGCCGCCCTTGTACGGGCCGAGCGCGCTGTTGAATTCGACGCGGTAGCCACGGTTGACGTGGACGCGACCGCGGTCATCGGTCCACGGCACCCGGAAGATGATCTGCCGCTCCGGCTCGACGATCCGCTCCAGCAGGGCCACGGCCGGCTCCGCGTACTCGGGACGCGCCGCGAACACGGGGGCCAGGCTGTCCAGGACCTCCCGTACGGCCTGGTGGAACTCGGGCTGAGCGGGGTTGCGGCGCTCGATGTCGGCGCGCAGAGCGTCCAGCCGGCCCTGCGGGTCCTTGGGGTCCGTCACGGTCTGTTCCTCCAGGTCTCGATGTGGGGACCGGCCCCGAGATGCGGCTCGAAGCTCCGGACCGAATTTCCACATGGCGGAAATCATTATCCGAAAACAGTCTCCAGCGGGAGGGTACCCCGCCCGCCGACCAGGGCCACGAGCCTTTCCGGCCTGCTCTTCTCAGCGCCCACTCCACCATGGCGGACTCGATCTTCGCTCCACCATGGACAGAAACAAGGCGCAGGACATAGACAGGCCATATGGACATCGCACGGGTCGCCGCCCTCGTCGCCGCGACGCTCACCACGGGCCTGATGGCGGGCCTGTTCTTCGCCTTCGACGTCTCGGTGATGCCGGCTCTGAAGCGCTCCGACGACCGGACCCTCATCTCGGTGATGCAGCGCGTGAACACCTCGATCATCAACGGCTGGTTCATGCTGGCGTTCCTGGGCGCGCTCCTGTTCACCGCCCTCGCACTGGCCCTGCACCTGCCCGGTGGCGAGCACGCAGCGGTCCCCGCACTGGCGGGCGCCCTCGTTCTCTACGTGCTCGCCGTCGCGGTCACCGGCCGGGTGAACATCCCGCTCAACAACGCCCTGGAGGCGGCCGGCCCCGCCGAGCGGATCGCGGACCCGGCCTCCGTACGCGCGGCCTTCGAGAAGAAGTGGGTACCCGCCAACCGCTGGCGTACCGCCCTGTGCACGGCCGCCCTGACCTGCCAGTCCTGGGCCCTCCTGGCGGCCTGAAGAAGCGGCCCCGCCCCTCGGCTCCCGGCCCCTCGGCTGCCCGGCCTCAGATCCCGGCGCCGGCCCCCCGCCCCGTCGCCCCAGCCGCCCCCGTCGCCCGCCCGTACAGGACGAGCGCCCGCCCCAGGGCGGTCAGCGCCGCCGTGCAGAGCAGGGTCCGCACGATGTTCGCCGTCTCCCAGGTGCCCTTGAACTTCGCGACGACCGAGAAGTCGGTCAACTTCGCGGCGTCACCCAAGTCGGCGAGTTCATTGTTGAGCGGGATGTTGACCACGAAGGTGACGACGAGCACGACGAGGTACGCCGCCGCGGCCAGCGAGGCCCACAGCGCGACCGTACGGCGCCCGGCCCGCGCCTCGACGAACGCCGCGGCGAAGGCGGCGAGCAGCGCGACGACGAAGACCGTCCCGAAGAGCGGATTCCCGTCGATGACGGCGTTGAAGCTCTGCATCGCCGTCACGTACGTACGGTCGTCGGTCTTCGCCAGTCCCGGCATCACCGAGACGTCGAAGGCGAAGAAGAGCCCCGCCATCAGGCCGACCAGTACGGTCGACAGGCCGAGCAGTGCGGTGGAGAGTCTGGTGCCGTTGGATCCCATCAGCTGTGCCCCCGTATGCATCCGTTGTATCCGTGTCGGTGTCGATGTCGGTGTACGTCGAAATCTGCAGAACGCGGGGGATCCCACCGCCCCCCAACGGTTGTTGACCGTGCCGATCGTGCCATCCGCCCGCGCCATCCGGCCAGTGAATCCTCAGTGCCGCACAGCCCCCGCCTACTCACATGTAACGCACACGTAAGCTGCACGGATGAGTACACGCGCCACGGCCCTCCGTCTCGCCCCGGTCACCCCCGAGAACCTCGCCGCCGTCTGCGCGCTGTCGGTCCGTCCCGACCAGGAGCACCTCGTCTCACCGGTCGTGAAGTCACTGGCGGAGGCCTACGTCCACGGTGAGACGGCCTGGCCCCGGGCGATCGTCGACGGTGACGAGGTCGTCGGCTTCGTGATGGCCTTCCTCGGCATCGCCTGGAACCCGGCCGAGGACCCCGGCGACATCCGCTCCGGTCTCTGGCGCCTCAACATCTCCGCAGCCCACCAGTTCCAAGGGCTACGGCCGCTTCGCGGTCGAGGCGGTCGCCGACGAACTCCGCCGCCGGGGCGCCTCCCAGGCGTACGTCACCTGGCACCTGGGCCCCGGCACCCCCGAACCCTTCTACCTCTCCCTCGGGTTCCGCCCGACGGGCGAACGGAGCGACGGCGAAACAGTGGCCGTCCTGGACCTCGGGACCCCCTGCCCCTGACCCTGACCCTGACCCTGCCCCGGTGCTGGCGCCGGGCCCCCTAACCCGCGGCCGCGGCCGCCACCCCGAACCCCACCCCGCCCCCGGCCCCCGCCCGGTACTCCCGCGGGCTGACCCCCCGTACCCGCTTGAAGGCGGTCGAGAGCGCGAACGCCGAGCTGTAGCCCACCTGATGGGCGGCCGAGGCGAGCGTCGTGGACGGGTCGCACAGCAGGTCCGCCGCCAGCGCCAGCCGCCAGCCCGTCAGATAGGCCATCGGCGGCTCGCCGACCAGCTCCGTGAAACGGCGGGCGAGCGCGGCCCGCGAGACGCCGACTTCGCGGGCCAGCGACTCCACGGTCCAGCCGTGGGCGGGGTTTTCGTGCAGCAGCCGCAGCGCCGGCCCGGTGACCGGGTCGTTCTCGGCGCCGCCGCGCTCCGCGAGCCAGCCGCGTACGATGCCGATCAGCAGCAGGTCCAGGAGCCGGTTCAGAACGACCTCCTGGGCCGGCTCCGACCGGGAGATCTCCCCACCCAGCAGCCCGACCAGCGAGGGGTCCACCGGGCCGACCAGTACCCGCGGAAGAGCGGTGAGCAGCCGGCTGCCGACCTCGCCCGGGTCCTGGTAGGTGCCGCTCAGCATCACCACCGACCCCTCCGCCGCACCCCACGTCCGTACCCCGAGGGCCATCGAGTCGGACACATCCTCCCCGCCGTCGATCCTGGTGCACCGCTGGTCCGGACCCACCCTGATCTGCAGGGGCGTGTCCGCGCTGTCGGCGATGGTGTACGGAACCGGCCCCCGCACCAGCGCCGCCTGACCCGGCGCGACGAGCACCGGATCAGCGTCGTCGGGCAGCAGCCACGCCGATCCGTGCACCATCGTCATCACCGACAGCGGGGCCCGGTCCTCGATCCGGACCGACCAGGGCGGGTTGAACACGCACTTGATGAGGAAGGCCGATTTGGCCTTGGGGCCTTCGAGCAGAGCCGTCAGCGTATCCATCGGCCCATTCTCCCTACACGTCCCAGACCCCGCGGGCCGCCGCCTCCCGCGCGAAGTCCGAGAAGTCCCGCGGCTTGCGGCCCAGCACTTCCTCGACCCCGTCCACGAGGTGCGCGTTGCGCCCGTCCAGGATCAGCGTGAACAGGTCCGCGAACTCATCCGGCAGCCCGTTCTCGCGCAGCACCGCCCGGTAGGCCCCGTCCGAGACCGGGACGTACGCGATCTCGCGCCCGGTCGCCTTCGACAGCTCGGCCGCGACATCGGAGAAGCTGAGCAGCCGCGGGCCGGAGAGCTCGTACGTGCGCCCCACGTGCCGGCCGTCCTCGGTCAGCGCGGCGACGACCACGTCGGCGATGTCCTCCACGTCGACGAACGGCTCGACGGCGTCGGCCGTCGGCAGGGCGATCTCGCCTGCGAGCACCGGCTCCAGGAAGAAGCTCTCGTCGAAGTTCTGGTTGAACCAGGCGGCGCGCACCACCGTCCAGTCGGCCCCGGACTCCTTCAGCGCGTCCTCGCTCCGCTGCGCCGATTCCTCGCCGCGCCCCGAGAGCAGCACCAGCCGGCGCACCCCGGCGGCGACCGCCGCCCGGGCGAAGGCTCCGACCTGCTCGGTGGCGCCGGGGAAGCCGAGGTCCGGGTAGTACGCGACGTAGGCCCGGTCGACGCCCTCCAGGGCGGGTCCCCAGCTTCCGGGCTCGTTCCAGTCGAAAGCCGGCTCACCGGAGCGCGAGCCGATGCGGACCGGACGGCCCAGGGCGGTGAGCTTCTCGGCCACGCGCCGGCCCGTCTTGCCCGTGCCGCCGATGACCAGCGTGCGGAGGCCGGTGTCGTTCTGCGTGTGCTGCGTGTGCTGCGTGTGCTGCGTCGTCTTCGTCATGGGGACCAGTCAACTCCCTGGACCTGAGACGGAACATCGCCGAGAAGCTCAACCACATACGCCTGCGTCCACGGCCGGGCCGGTTGCCCCCTCCGGGCGGCTCCCGCTACTGCTCGCTGAGCGTGTGCTTCACGAGCGCGTTGGCGTGCCCGTGCCCGAGCCCGTGCTCGGTCTTGAGCCAGCCGACGAGTTCCATGTGCTTGGTCAGCGGCGAGGCGCGGATGAGCTCCTGCCACTCCGCGACCGGACGGCCGTACTTCTTCTCGATGGACGGGAAGTAGCTGGCGGGACCCTTCACCGGCTCGCTCATGACGATCGATCCTTTTCTTCCGGTGCCTTCTGGGGGCACGGTGCGGCGTACGAAAGAGGGACCGGATCCCCCGCGAAAACTCATCGGACCACCGCGAAAAAATGTCGGATGATCTTCGCATGATGTGGACCGAGCGCACCGTCACCCGAGCCGGCGTCCGTCTGACGTGCCGTGACTGGAACACCCACCAGCCCGCCTCCGCTCCCCCCGTCGTCCTCCTCCACGGCCTCGCGGGCCACGCGGGCGAATGGGACGCCGTCGCCGCGCACCTGGCCCCGCACCACCGCGTGGTGGTGGTGGACCAGCGCGGTCACGGAGCCAGCGAGCGCCGCCCCGCCGACGTCTCCCGCGCCGCGTACGTGGCCGACGTGCTGGCCGTCTGCGAGCAGCTCGGCGTGCACCGCCCGGTGCTGGTGGGCCAGTCGCTCGGCGGCCACACCGCGATGCTCACCGCCGCCGCCCACCCGGACCTCGTACGGGGCCTCGTGCTGGTCGATGCCGGCCCCGCCCGGGCGGACCCGGGCACCCCGCAGGAGATGGGCGACTGGCTGGACTCCTGGCCGGTCCCGTTCCCCACCCTCGCCGAGGCGCGCACCTTCCTCACCGGTCAGGGGCTGAACGGCGAGGCCTGGGCAGCCGGTCTGGAGCAGCGCGAGGACGGCTGGTACCCGCGCTTCGAGCGCTCGGTGATGGTCGGGGCCATCGCCGAGAACAGCACCCGCGCCTGGTGGCCGCAGTGGCAGGCGGTCCGGTGTCCCACCCTGGTGGTCATCGGGGAGAAGGGCATCGTGCCGCCGGAGGAGTCCGTCCGGATGCTCGACTCCGCCGACCCGTCCACCCCGACGACGGCGGTCTCGGTCCCGGGCTCCGGCCACGACGTCCACCTGGACCGCCCCGCCGTCGTGCACGCCCTGCTGTCCGCGTTCCTCACGGAGTTCCGGCAACCGGGTGGCCCGGGTGACCCCCGTCCGGCCACGTCGTTCACCAGGACATGATCAAGCGCATCGTCACCACGGCCCTGCTCGCCGGTACCGCCGCCCTCGCCGTCACCGCCCCCGCCATGGCCGCCGAGCCCCCGCTCGCCGACGCCGTCACCAGCACCGTCGCGGACGCCCCCCAGGACATCGCCGGCCTGGTGCCCGGCCAGGCCGGCGACGACCTGACCGACTTCTCCGGCGCGTTCAACGCGTTCACCTCGGGCGACGCCCGGCAGACCGTCTCCAACGGCTGACCCGCACGCTCACCCCGGGCCCTCGCGTCCCCGAACCCGGTCCCGGGGTCCGGGGCCGGGGGTCCGGGAGATCCGGGGGGGGCCGGACACGACTCCGGTCACACGGCCCACGAGCCGCCGCGACCTGGGTCAACCGCAGGTCGAGCAATATGATCACATTGCGGTATGACCACGACGAAGACCCTCTACCTGCTCTGCTCCGCCGCCCCGCCCGTCTTCGACGTGGCCCATGTCATCGAGGACGCCCAGTCCCGGGGCTGGGACGTCTGCCTCGGCCTCACCCCAACCGCCGCCCACTGGCTGTCCAACAGCCTCGACGGTCTCGCCGCGCTCACCGGCCACCCCGTGCGCTGGCAGTACAAACTGCCCGGCGAACCCGACGTCTGGCCGACGGCCGATGCCCTGCTCTTCGCCCCGGCCACGTTCAACTCCGTCAACGCCTGGGCCCTCGGCCTGACCGACCGGTTCGTCGTCGGGGTCGCCGCCGAGGCCATCGGCAAGGGGACCCCCGTCGTCACCATGCCCTGCGCGAACGCCGCCCTTGCCGCCCACCCGCAGTTCGACCAGTCCCTTGCCGTCCTGCGCGGCGCCGGCGCCGCGGTCCTCTTCGGCGAGGGCGGTTTCACCCCCGGCCCCGCGGGCCCGGACGCCCCGGCGCACTTCCCCTGGGCGGCGGCCCTGGCCGAGGTGGACCGCGCCACGGCATCCGCCGCGTAGCCCGGCCCGGGCTCCGCTACTCCCCGGTGGTCCCGTCGATCGCCTCGCGCAGCAGGTCCGCGTGCCCGTTGTGCCGGGCGTACTCCTCGATCATGTGGGTCAGTACGTAGTGCAGGGAGTACGTCTGCCCTTCGTGGGAACCGGTCACGTCCAGGGACCCGGCCGCGTCCACGATCGCCCGGGAGCGCGCACAGGTGTCCTCCCAGATCTTGAACGACCCTGCGACATCGGCTTCGTCCACGTGGAACTCGGTCCACTCCCCCGCCTCGTTCTTCGGGAAGTACCCGCGCACGTCCTCGCCGCCCACGACGTTGCGGAACCAGCCCCGCTCGACCTCCGCGAGATGCCGTACCAGCCCGAGCAGGCTCAGCCCCGACGGAGCCACCGCCCTGCGCCGCAGCTGCTCGTCCGACAGGCCCGCGCACTTCAGCATCAGGGTGTCCCGCTGCCACTGGAGAACGCTGGTGAGGGTGGCTCGTTCGTCGCCCACCAGCACGGGCCGGGTCCGCTGCTCATCGATCATCGGATGATGATCACAGCCCTACGGCGCTCCCCGCACGGCGATTTCACATCCCGGACTGGCCCTCACTCCCCCGCCCGCCCCCAACCGGCCAGCCCCGCCACCTTCTCCGGGTTCACCTGCAACCGCAGGTTCACGACCCGCCCGTGCACCGCGTCCAGGTCGTAGGTCAGCGCCGCACGCGCGGATCCCCCGTACACGAACACCACCGACTCCTCCCCGTTCACCCGCGCGGACTCAAGGGTCACCGCCCGCAGCGCAGGCTTGGCGAGCATCCCCAGCAGCCAGCGCGCCACGTGGTCGGCCCCGTGCAGCGGCCGCCGGGCCGCCGTGACCTTCCCGCCGCCGTCCGACCAGGCCGTCACCTCGGGGGCGAGCAGTTCCATGACCGCGTTCAGGTCCCCGCCCGCACAGGCTTCCAGGAACCGCCGGGTCACCTCGCCCCGTTGCGCCGGCTCGCTGGCGAACCGCGTCCGCCGGGCCTGCACATGGGCCCGTGCCCGGTGCCCGGTCTGCCGTACGGTCCCTTCCGCCCGGTCCAGTACCGTCGCCAACTCCGCGTACGAGTACCCGAACACCTCCCGGAGCACGAACACGGCGCGCTCCAGCGGACTCAGGCTCTCCAGCACCACCAGCAGCGCGGTCGATACCGTCTCGGCCGTCTCCACCCCCTCCGCGCCGTCGGGCACGGTCGGCAGGGTCCCGGTCAGCAGCGGCTCGGGCAGCCACGGCCCGATGTAGGTCTCACGGGTGGCGCGGGCGGAAGTGAGCCGGTTCAAGGACAGGTTGGTGACCGTGCGCACCAGATAGGCCTTCGGGTTGAGGACGGCAGACCGGTCCGCGCGCTCCCAGCCCAGCCAAGTGTCCTGGACCACGTCCTCGGCGTCGACGACACTCCCGAGCATCCGGTAGGCGACGTCGAACAGCAGCCGCCGATGGGCGGCGAAGGGACCGAGGGCATCGGCGGAGGCTTCCGGAAGGTACGCAGCAGTGCTCACGAACGATCATGCTGCCGCCGCGCCCCGCGCTCCCGCAAGCGCCCGCACCCCAGCATCGCCGCTCCCGTACGCGGGCGCCCAGCCCAACTCGCGCTTCGCCTTGATGTTCGACAGTCGCAGATCCGTCCCCATGATGGTGTGCGCGAGCGGCGCCGGCTTCAGCACCCACAGCGGTACGGTCATCGGCGCGGGCGCCCCGAAGGCCGCGGCGACCGCCCGCATGTGCGCGTCCCATCCCAGCGGCTCGTCGTCGACGATGTTGTAGGCGTGCCCGGGCCGCCCCGACTCCACGCCGGCAACGACGGCGTTCGCCGCGTCGGCCACGTCGACCCAGCTCAACGCCCTGCCCTTGGCCGCCACCACGGGCAGGGCGCGCTTGCGCAGCATCGGCACCACGTGGACGTCCGTCACACCGGCCCCGTAGAACAGCCCGAAGCGCAGGCTCACCCCCTCGATCCCGTCGGCGGTGAAGGCCAGTTCCTCCTTGGTCCGCATCGCGCCCACGTGCCGCTCCAGCCAGACGTTCGCCCCCTGCGGCCCGAACCCGTCGTCCTCGCCGAGCACGGCCCCGCCGTGGTCCCCGTACCCGTAGCCGAACATCATCGACTCCACGACGAACCGCCGCGCCCCGGTCTCCCGCGCGGCGGCCAGCAGGTTGGCGGTCCCCTCGGTGCGCAGCGCGTTCGTCCCCGCCATGTCTTGGTGCCGGGCCATGGCCTTCCCCGACAGCGCCGTGGCCGCGTGCACCACCACGTCGAAGCCGAGCCCGTCCACGGCGCGCAGCAGCCCCTCACGATCGAGCAGATCGGCCCTGACATCCATCCCGGCACCCCGCCCGAGCCCGGCCACCTCATGCCCGGCAGCACGCAGCGCCCGTACCGCCCGCTGCCCCAGAACCCCACTCGCACCCGCCAGCAGAACCTTCATGGCCGTCTCCCTCGTCGCTCGCTCCACGCGGTGTCGTCCATGGGACAGACGAGCGCCCCGGAACGTGACACGACCCAAAGTGACCTGAGCCACACACCCCGGCGTTAACGCCGTTAATACCCCCCACGCCACCGCCAAGCCCAGCACAGCCCAGACGTCAACGCCGCCAATCCCCGGCCTCACCACCACCCCGACACAGCCCAGGCGTTAACGCCGTTAATACCCCACCCCTCCACCAACCCTCGGCACAGCCCAGGCGTTAACGCCGTTAATACCCCACCCCTCCACCAACCCTCGGCACAGCCCAGGCGTTAACGCCGTTAATGCCCTGCCCCTCCACCAACCCCCGGCACGGCCCGGGCGTTAACGCCGTTAATGCCAACCCCACCACCAGCCCAGCACCGCCCGGACGTTAACGCCGTTAATGCCCCACCCCGCCGCCAAGCCCGTACAGGCTCCGGCGTTAACGCCGTTAATGCCCCCACCACCGAGCTCCCCCAGACCCTGGCGTTGACCCCGTAACGCCAGACCCCACCACCCAGCCCTGCCGCCCCCACCGTTAACGCCGTTAATGCTCCACGCGGCCAACCGCGCGGCCAACGCACGCGCCCCAGAGCCCCGGCCTACCCCGGCGCGGCGGACGCCACGTCACCCCACCGCACCCCGGCCGACACCGCCGGCACCCCGCCGGCCCCACCTGCCAGACCCGCGCGGCGCCGCGCCGAGCCCTCCATCGTTAACGCCGTTAATGATCCACACGGCCACCACCCGACGGCCGACACCGGCGAGCCCCACACCCTCCTCCGCCGTTAACGCCGTTAATGCCTAACCCCGCCCATCCACCCGCCGAGCCACCAGCAGCCCGAGCCCGTCGAGGATCCGCTCCAGCCCGAAGTCGAGCGCCTGGTCCTGCCCACCGGCCTCCCCCACGGAGGCCATCGCGGCCCCGAGAGCGGGGTACTTATCCCCGTGCACCCGCATCACTTCCCCCAGCACCGAGGTCAGCTGCGCGTCCGGCCCCTCCCCCGCGGCCCCGCCCGCCATCGCACGCTCCTGCTCCGCGATCCCGCGTACGTGCCCCGACACCAGCACCAGCGCGTCGATCGACTCGGCCCCCGTCAGCCCGCACCCGGCGAGCACGGCGAGCCCCCGCTCCATCCACCCGACCTCGACCGGCCCCATCACCCGCGCCCCGACCGTCGCCTCCAACAGCCACGGATGCGCCCGGAACCCGGCCAGCAGCTCCCGCGCCCACGCCGCGAGCCCCTCCCGCCAGCCCTCCCCGGCCGGACGGCCGTCCAGCACGGAGGGGTCCGGCATCGCGGCTTCCACCATCAGCGAGACCAGCTCCGCCTTGCCCGGCACGTACCGGTACAACGCCATCTTCGTGACGGCCAGCCGCCCGGCCACTCCCTGCATCGATACGCCGGCCAGCCCCTCGGCGTCCGCGAGGACGACCCCCGCCCCGGCGATGCCCTCCAGCGTGAGCCCCCGCTTGGGCCCGCGCGCGGGCTTCACCGGCGGCCCCCAGAGCAGCCGAACGGCCGCGCCCCACTGCTCGTCCGCGTCCGTCATCGGTCCCTCACGCTCCATCCGCCATTAAACTGCGTCTACCGTATACGTTAACGGCGTTAACGCCACCACCCCGTTAACGCCGCTCCCCCACCCTCCCCGCGCGTTAACGCCGTTAATGATCCACTTCCTCAAAAAGTACTGGCCGGCTGGTTTTCTTCAGACCCATCGGTCTAGATTGGCCCTGGCCGAACCACGGTGACCACCTCCCCCGGTTCCGCCCCAACCACCGCAGCCCCAGGGAGAACCCGCATGGCGAGAGCCAGACAGGAACGAGCCGAGATCACCCGGCAGGCGATCCTCGACGGTGCGGCCATCGCCTTCGACCGGACCGGCTTCCACGGCACGAGCCTCACCGATGTGGTCGGGCACTCCGGAGTCACCAAGGGCGCCCTCTACTTCCACTTCGCGTCCAAGGAAGCCCTCGCCCAGACCTTGATGGACGAGCAGTTCCGGATCGCCGACGCCCTGCCCTCCCTCGCGGACCCGGGCCTCCAGACCGCCATCGACCTGACCCACCGGATGGCCTTCGGGCTCCGGACCAACGTCCGGATCCGCGCCGGGATCCGCCTGGTCATCGAGTTCGGCTCCTTCACCGACCCGGACCCGACCCCGTACAACGCGTGGATCGACACCTGCCACAACTGCCTCGTCCCGGCCCAGGAGCGCGGCGACGTCCTGCCCTGGGCCGACACGTACGACGTGGCGACCATGCTCGTCGCCGCGTTCACCGGCATCCAGGTGACCTCGCACGTACGCGCCCGGCGCGAGGACCTGCACGCCCGGGTCGTCGACCTGTGGAACTTCCTGCTGCCGGGGATCGTGCCCGCGGACCGCATCTCCCGGTTCGACCCGGCCGGCTCCCCCGAGTGCCGTTCCGAACTCGGTCTGCCGGCCTCGGACTCCGCTCCGTCCACGGCCGGCTGACGACGCGTCCAGGGCGGCCTCGCACATGCCGTGGTGAACCACGGGGGTGCTCACTACGGCGTGTGCGAGGCCGCCCTGTCCCAACGCCCCGCCCTCGCCCCGCCTCCCGCAGGGGAGGCGATTCCTGGCCGATCCTCACCACTTCGTTAGCAAAACTCAAGCGTGGCGCTCACGAACACCCTTGAACGTTAGTAAAGTCCCTCGCATGACTTCGCCCTCGTCCCCGAGCGACCGTGAGAAGGTCGTCTCCAAGCTTCCTCCGTGGCTGCGCCAGGAACTCAAGATCCGCACCGCCCAGCTGAGGGTGGACATCCAGGACGCCGTCCACCAGGGCATCGCCCACTGGCGCGCGCTCGCCTCGTCCCCCTCCCCCGTCGACACCTCCGGCGCCGAATCCTTCTCGACCTGGCTGCCCGCCGGCCAGTGGGAGTCCTTCCGCACCGACTCCAAGGACCGCGGCGTCTCCCTCATCCAGGGACTGGCCCAAGCCGTCTCCCTCTGGCTGGAGATGAACCCCGCCCCCACCGTGAAGCGGCCCTCGGTCGTACGCCGCATCGTGGTGTGCAACCAGAAGGGCGGGGTCGGCAAGACCGCCATCACCGCGGGCACCGCCGAAGCCCTCGCGGAGGACCCCGACACCCTCCACCCGGTCCGAGTGGCCCGCCAACTGGCCCGCCACTCGGCCGTCGAGGACGGCGACCAGACGACCCCGGAGGCCCTCGCGGCCGCCGCGTCCGCCCCGCCGGTCGACCTCGAAGACCTGCCCGGCCTCGGCATGCGCGTCCTGCTCGTCGACTTCGACCCACAGGGCCACCTCACCAAGCAGCTCGGACGCCAGCCGCTGCCCATCGGCGGCGACAGCCTCACCTGCCACATGGCGGGCGAGGCCAAGGGCCCCCTCTCCGACCTGATCGTCCCCATTCCGGACGAGCACTTCGGCGACCGCCTGCACATCCTCCCGGCCTGCACCGACGCCTTCCTCCTCGACGTCCGCCTCTCCACGGTCCGCGCCCGCGAGGCCGCCCTCGAACGGGCCCTCGCCCCCGTCGAGGCCGACTACGACGTCATCCTCATCGACTGCCCGCCCAGCCTCGGCCTCAGCATGGACGCCGCCATCTACTACGGCCGCCGCCGCGACGCCGAACAGCCCGGAGCCTCCGGCGCGCTGATCGTGGTCCAGGCGGAGGACTCCTCGGCGGACGCCTACGACCTCCTCACCTCCCAGATCAACGACCTCCGCGACGACCTCAGCCTCGACATCGACTACCTCGGTCTCGTCGTCAACCTCTACGACGGCCGCCGCGGCTACATCGCGACCAGCTCCCTCCAGGCCTGGATGGACATAAAGGATCCGCGGGTCGTGGCGATCGTCCCCGACCTCAAGGAACAGCGCGAAGCCGTCCGCGTGAAGCAGCCGCTGTTCGTCTACGCACCCAAGGGCGAGCAGGCGGTCGCCCTGCGCGCGCTCGCAAGGGAGATCTCATGAGCAAGGCCGACAAACTCGGAGTCTCGAGCTCCTTCGCCCGCGCCCAGCCCGTTGGCGTCAGTTCCCGCCGCGCGGCCATCGCCGAGGCCACCGGCGCCCCCACCTCCGGCGTGGTCCCGCCCTCGGAGGTGCCGATCGAGGCCCTCGCCCACAACCCGTTCAACCTCCGCGAGGACCTCACCGAGCTCGAAGAACTGGCCGCCTCCCTCACCGTCCGGGGCCAGCTCCAGCCCCTCGCGGTCGCCACCCGCATGGCCTTCATGGAGGCGCACCCCGGCAACACCGACGGCCTGGGCCGCGCCCCGTACGTGGTCATCGACGGCAACCGCCGCCTGGCGGCGGCCCAGCGCGCCGGCCTGCGCACCATGCAGATCCACGTCAACGACACCCTCGCCTCCTCGGCCGCGGACATCCTGGAGTCGGCGCTCATCGCCAACGTCCACCGCGTCGACGTGGCACCCATGGACCAGGCCCGCGCCCTGCAGGAACTCGTCGAGGTGCACGGCTCCCAGGCCCAGGTGGCCAAGCGCCTCGGCAAGACGCCAGCCTGGGTCTCCCAGCGCCTGACCCTCCTCAACCTCACCCCGGAGCTCCAGGACAAGGTGGAGACCGGCGAACTCAAGGTGGAACCGGCCCGCCGCATCGGCCGCCTCCCCCAGGAGGACCAGGCGACCGCGGCAGAGGAAGCCGTTAACGCCGTTAACCCCCCGCGCCAACGCACCCGCCCCACCCCGAACCCCACTCCGACCCCCACCCCAAACCCCACTCCGGACCCCGCCCCCCACCCCACCGCGTCCCCCCGCCGCATCACCATCGCGGCGGACTCCCCGGACACGATCGCGGACGCCCTCACAGCCCACCTCACCCCGGACGACCTGAAGGCGGTAACAGAACTCCTCCTGACCCGCATCTGACCCACCCACAGCCCACCCCCACCGACACGAAGGGGGCGTTGGCCCGGCAACCGGACCACCACCGCCCCCACGTGTGTTTCATGTGCGTTCCACGGTGCGGTTCGCATAAGCTGCGCCTGGAGGTGCACCATGCCCAACGCGCACGAAAACGAACAGACCTCGCTCTTCGCCGCGGTCGATGCCCTGCTGGAAGAGGCCGCGGCACAAGACGCCCTCCCGCACCCGGACGAGCGCAAGCGCCTCCGCGAGGCCGCGGGCCTGAGCCAGGACCAGATCGCCCAGGCCCTGGCCGTCCGCCGCGAAACCGTCACCTCCTGGGAAACCGGCCGCACGTCCCCCCGCCCCCCCAAGCGCGCCGCCTACGCCCGCCTCCTCAACGGCCTGGCCGACCTCCACGGCATTAACGCCGTTAACAACCCCCACACCGCGCCCCCCGAACACACACCCCCCCAAACCCCCGCCCCACAGTCCGAGGCACGCCCGATCCCAGCACCACAGGCCGAGGCACCCCGGGTCCCAGCACCACAGGCCCAAGCACCGCAGCAGGCGGCACCCCCGGTCCCCGCAGCTCAGACCGCAGCACCGCAGGTCCCCGCAGCTCAGCCCGTGGCACCCCCAGTCCCCGCAGCTCAGGCCCCCGCGCTCCAGGCCCCCATCCCCGCGGCCGCCACGCCGCAGGTCGTCGCCCCCCAGGCCGAGCCCCCTCAGCCCGCCACCCCCCAGGCCCGCGCCGAAGGCGCCAGGCCCACCCCGAGCGGCGCAGCACCCGTTAACGCCGTTAACGCCACCCCCCACACCGTGGACGCCGGCCCCGAGGCCGCAACCCCCCACCCGGGGCCTGGGGCGGAGCCCCAGTTTCGGGAAGGGGCGGGTAGGGGAACAGCCCCGCAGGGCCCCCCCGCACCCCCCACCCACCCGCACCCGCACTCGCACACCCACCACCACCCCCACCCCCAAACGGGACCGGGAAGCCCCACGCCCACCCACCCCACGCCCACCCCCACCCCGTCCCCCACCCCCTGCACGGGTGCCACAAAACCCACCCCCCCACCCCACCCGGAAGGCAACGGCCCCCTAGCCGTACTGGACGGCACAGGAAAGGCCCACGCCGCCCACGGCGCAGTCCTCTCTCCCCCCACCACCCCCACCCTCCCCGCCCTCGTCGAATGGGCCCTCTCCCCCGCCGCGGACCTCCGCTCCCCCCGCCTCCACCGCAACGGCAAGGACGGCGACCCCCTCCTCGTCCTCACCCCCGCCGCCACCGAGGCACTCGGACTCCCCCTGGTCCTCGAAGACCGCCGCGGCCTCCGCCTCCCCGACAACCACCCGGTCATCAAGCAGCTCGCCAAGGCGAAATGGCAGCTGACCCGCCGCGGCTTCGGCCCCTGGCCCCGCATCTACCGGCCCGCCACCCCCACCACCGGCCGCCAGTGCGTCCAGCTCGCGATCCTCCCCTGGGGCGCCCTCGACCCCCGCGCCTGGGGCGAGCACACCGCCGACCTCCCCGCCCCGGAACTCGCCGAGCTCCTCACCTCCTACGCCACCCGCGTCCTCACCCCCCGCGGCTCCACGGCCGTCTCGGGCCTGGAGCTGATGACGGCGCTGCGCCCGCCCACCCGCGCCGCCCGCGACGAGTCCACGAACACCTGGGTCTCCGCCCCCGTCGCCGGCTCCCTCACCCGCCCCGTCGACCCCGCTCCCCCGGAGGCCCCCGACGAGCACCCGGTCGTCGCGTCCCTCTACCCGCGCTCCCACCAGCGGACCCCGGACCAAGTACTCGACGAAGAGGCGTACGACTGGATCCGCGACCCCCAGCTCCTGTCCGACGCCGAGTGCACCCGCACCCACGCCGTCGGCATCGACGTGAACATGGCCTTCGCCGCGGCGGCCAACCGCCTCGTCGTCGGCACCGGCCCCGCGGTCCACACCGACGGCCCCCGCTTCGACCCGAAGCTCCCCGGCTGCTGGCTGGTGGACCTCTCCGCCGAAGCCACCGCCATGGACCCCCGCCTCCCGAGCCCCTTCACCCCGCACGGCCGCCCGCCCACCGGCCCGGCCTGGTACGCCACTCCGACCCTCGCCTACGCCCAGGAGCTCGGCCTCACCGTCCGGCCCACCGAAGCCTGGCTCCGCCCGGAGCACGGCCCGTACCTCGACGCCTGGTACACCCGCCTGCGCGACGCGTACATGGCCACGATGGCCGAACTCGGCGTCCACACCTCCCTCACGGACTCCGCCTTCCTCCAGGCGATGGCCGAGTACAAGGGCGACCCCGATCACCCCCTCCCGCAGACCGCGGTCCTCTCCGCGATCAAGTCCACCGTCAAGGGCGGCATCGGCAAGCTCCGCGAACGCCCGCAGGGCGCCGGCTACCGCCCCGGCGAGAGCTGGCCCGCCCTCGAACGCCCCACCTGGCGCCCCGACATCCGCGCCGCCGTCATCTCGACGGCCCGCGTCAACATGCACCGGAAGATGCAGAAGATCGCAACAGCCGCCGATCTCCACCCCATCGCCGTCCTCTCGGACTGCGCGGTGTACCTCTCGGACGGCCCCAGCCCCCTGGACTTCCTCCCCCGCACCCCCGAAGGCAAGCCCCTGCCCGGGGGCTTCCGCCTCGGTGTCAGCCCGGGCATGGTCAAGCACGAGGGCACCCAACCCCTCCTCTGGGCCGTTCAACTACTCGACGAACGCCACAACCCCGCCCGCCACATCAAGGGCCACGACGCCGCGGCCGACGGAGAGTAAGAGCCACCCATGTCCGAGATCAGCGACAGCCTCGACCGCGCCGACGAACAGAACTTCACCCGCCCCATCCCCAAGTCGGCGGGCGCCCAGATCCGATATCTCGTCAAACAACTCAAATCAACCAAAGCCGTAGCGGACCTCCTCGCCATCTCCCGGCGCACGGTGGAGCGGTACGTGAAGGACCAGATCAAGCAGCCCAAGCCGGCCCTCTCCGCCCGCCTGGAGCGCGAGGTGCGCCGCCGCTGGCAGCCCCTCGTCCGCAAGCGCGCCCGCGACAAGGCCGCGAAGCAGACCGGACTGGTCATCGAGACCCGCGCCCGCTTCGGCTTCAGCGCCGCCCCCGGCACCACCGACGACGGCCGGATGCGACGCATCACCCAGCACCTCCCCCCGGAGTACGCCTCCCGCCTCTTCAGCGCCCACGAGGCCGGAGCCACCGAAGCCCAGCTCCGCGGCATCACCGCCGAAGGGCTCCAGGAGATCTACTTCAAGGACAACGGCGCCCGAGCCCAGGGCCTCCTCGTCGAGTTCACCGACATCGACTACGTGGAGCTCAACTTCTAAAAGGCCCACTCCCCCGAGCCCTCACAAGCCCCCTGGAGCCCCCCACGCACCACAAAGGGCCCCGGACTACTCCGGGGCCCCCACAAGCCCCTGAGCACCCCTCAGAAGCCCTGCAAACACCACTCACTCAGCCAACCGCGTGCAGCGCCCGACGCCGCTTCGATTCAGCCGCCTTCTTCGCGACGGCCTGAGCGGCCCGCTTCTTGCGCTGCTCGGCGAGCTGGTCCTGATACGCCGCCACCGCCCGGTGGTAGCTGGCCACATAGCCCCGCGCGTCCAGCCGCTCCTCCGCGTCCATCTCGTTCACGGCCGCGACCGCGTCCTCGAACGAGGTGTACCCGGCAAGCATGGGGTTGATCTGGTAAACGCCGTTGCGGATCTTCCTGACCAACTTCGCCAGCTCCAGGCTCCGCAGCGCGGCGTTCACGCTCGGCCGGCTCAGGTCCAGCATCCCGCCGACCGTCGCCTGGTCGATGAGGATCCGCCCGCCCGGCTCACTGAGCGAACGCAGCTTCAGCAGCACCCGGTACGCCGCCGGAGGCAGGTCGAGGTCGGAGAGCAGCCCGTCTGCGTTGACCGCAGCGAATCGCAAGGTACTCACTGAGCCGTCCCTTCTCCCGTGCGCTTCGTCCGGCTCACCCGACGCGCAGCGCGCTCTCTTGCCCGTTCGGCCCGCAGTTCCGCGATGGCCTGCCTCATGTGGTCCAGCGAGGGGAAGCGCACCAAGTCCGGCAGGCTCGTATCGCTACGAATCTGCGAGATGGTCCCGTGCTGCTCCACCTTCACGAACTCACCCGTCATCTCGGTACCCGGGATGAACTCCGCCACCCGGTAACTGTAGGGCGGGTTGAACTGATACACACCCCGCCGCACCTTGAAGACGATCCCATGAGACATCACCGTGTGCAGAGCTTCCGAGGTCTTCGTCCGGCTGACATCCAGGATGGTAGCCATCTCCTCCTGGGTAAGTGGAATCCGACCCCCCGCCCGCTGACAGGCGATGAGCAGCAGGATCAGCCGCAGAGGCAGCGCTTCACGGAAGTACTGCGCGATGACGAGGAAGAACTCGAGGCTGTCCATCGAGAACGCATTCGGCTGATTCTCGGTCCCGTAGAACTCGAGCGGCTTGCGCTCACCGTCCAAGGTCAGCTTCCGCGTCGGGTACCGCTTCGCGAGGCTGTCCAGATCCTTGACCGGAGCCAGCGGCTGACTCCACGCGGAGATCGCATCGTCCACCGGCAGACCGGGACGCGGTGTCCCGACCGGATTGCCCCGGCGGCGCTGTGGCTCTGATGACACGAGGCTGCTCTCCACTCCGTTGATCTGCGGAGATCAGTATGTCAACAAGGGTGACACAAGTGTCACGCTCGTTGACGTTCGGCGTGTCTTGTGTCCCCTCACAGGTGACATATCTCAGCCACACCCTCCCCGGACCCCCTCCGAACCCTCCCCTGCCAACCCCACCCGCCCCACCACCAGTTAGCCGGCAGATCTCCCCTAATACGTCAGCCCCACCGACGTTTTAGCCCATTTTACGTCAGCGCCACTGACATTTTGCAGTCGTTGTGTCCCCCTACCAGCGACACAACCACCGAGATATGTCCCTCCTAGGGGGACATATCTTTCCCCCCGCACCCCGTCTGACCTGCGACGACGCATCTCCGTACCTTCTATAGGCCGGTGGACGCTCCTGCCAAGACCCCAAACGCCGTCTGAACCCGCACCGAAGACCTCACACCACCCCCAAAACCACGTCCACCCAACAGCCCTCACACCACCGGAACCCCTCGCTCCTCAGCCACACCCCCGCAGAATCTGACTGATTCCCGTCTCTATCCACTGAGTGTTTTGAATCAACCTTCCTCCTCAACCCTTAACGGCGTTAACACCCCGAACCGAGCCCCCGTTAACGGCGTTAAGACCCACATACAAAACCCCAGGTCAGAGCCTTCCACGCCAAACGGAAGCATCCGACGCCTCAAAAACCACCCCTCGACCTCGTAAGACGTAGATCCCACCTAAAAGCAAGACCTTCAACACCTTCAGGAGCATCGGTGGCTGATTCCAAACGGGGCCAGGCGACCTCATCGCTACGCCACCCACAGACTTCGTCTGCCATCTACTCAGCCTCGACAACCAGCAGCCGAACCGTCGCACAGTAGGCAACCTCAACTAGAGCAGTCAGTCGACACTTAGAGCGAAGCTCACACCTATACCTGAAAGTGAGACTCCGAGTGTGCTGGCCTTCTCCTTCAACCACGACATGGCAGTCAGACTTGTGGATCGGCACACAGCGATCGCAGCTCTTCCTCAGCGCCCAGCGGACGGGCGGATGTCCTGGAGCAACCCAGGGAAACTGAGGGTGAGAGGCAAACGGACACCCAACGGGTCATAGGTGCCGGCGCTATGAAACCGGGTCACCTCGCGGGCTCAGCACTCAAGTCCCTGGAAGCTGCGAAGCAGCCACTCAGGGTAAAACTCAGCGGAACCCCAAGCTAGTCCGAAGCTAAGGGTGGGACCCCGGCCCGAAAGGCAGGCTATAGCTCGAAGCGAAGCGGAGAGCTGGGCCAAACCTAAGCCCCAGCTAGCAAAGCAAAACGCGTCATTTCTCCGAAACGAAGTGGAAGAGCCAGGCACCCAAAGCACCATAGCCAAGCCCAGGAAGGCCATTAGTCCGGAGCACAGCGGAGGACTAACTCCCCGAAGCCGAGACTACGGCCGCCGAGGCGTTCCACCAAGGCCGGCGAAGCCGGCCCGCTCTGGTGGAGCCCAGCGGAGCCAGAGCCAGTCCAGAGCGAAGCGCAGGACCCTGGCCGGAAGGGCCCGCTATGGCTCGGAGCGCTGCGACCTAGCCAGGCCCCTCAAAAGGAATGCTACGGCCTCAAAGCAGCCCCTCGGAGGCCGGCAAAGCCAGCTTTCTCTGGTGGAGCGCAGCGGAGCTAGAGCCAGTCCGAAGCGAAGCGCAGGACCTCCGGGCCAAAGGCCCGGCTATCGCTCGGAGCAAAGCGGAGAGCCAGGCTCGAAGGGCCTCGAGCGAGCGCAGCGAGGCGCTTAGTCCGCAGCGAAGCGGAGGACTACCTCCCCCGAAGGGGGAGGCCATGGCCGCGAAGCGGCCCCGCGGAGGAATGCGAAGCCAGCCTTCTCTTGTGGAGCGCAGCGGAGCTAGAGCCAGTCCGGAGCGAAGCGCAGGACTCCGGGCCGAAGGCCCGGCTATGGCTCGGAGCGAAGCGGAGAGCCAGGCTCGAAGGGCCCCGGGCGAGCGCAGCGAGGCCGTTAGTCCGGAGCGAAGCGGAGGATCACCTCCCCGAAAGGGGAGGCCCTGGCCGCGAAGCGGCCCCGCCGAGCGCAGCCGTCCAGGTCGACTACAAGGACGCCTCCGGCAATGCGCTGGACACGGTGGTCG
>NZ_JBSFDF010000046.1:0-67056 GCF_053593795.1 Streptomyces sp. NPDC002104
GGCTCAGGCCTCCCGTGCCGCCTGCTCCAGGCGGGCGCGGTGGGCTTCCCACCAGGCCGGGTCGGTGTCCGGAGGCCGGGGTTCGACGGCTGCTGGTCCGGACTGCTCGTCCGGACTACTCGTCCGCCGGAGCGGCCGCCGCCGTCTTCTTGGCGGTCGTCTTCTTGGCGACCGTCTTCTTGGCCGTCGCCTTCTTGGCCGTCGTCGTCTTCTTCGCGGCGGCGGCGGCGGTCTTCGTCGCCGTCGCCTTCTTCGCCGGGGCCTTCTTCGCGGGCGCCTTCTTGGCCGTCTTCTTCACCGGACCCTTGGCGCGCTTCTCCGCGAGCAGCTCGTAGCCCCGCTCCGGCGTGATCGTCTCGACGTCGTCGTCCCGCCGCAGCGTCGCGTTCGTCTCGCCGTCCGTCACGTACGGGCCGAACCGGCCGTCCTTGACGACCACCGGCTTCTCGCTCACCGGGTCCGTACCGAGCTCCTTCAGCGGCGGCTTCGCCGCCGCGCGCCCCCGCTGCTTGGGCTGCGCGTAGATCGCGAGCGCCTGCTCCAGGGTGATGGCGAAGAGCTGGTCCTCGGTCTCCAGCGACCGCGAGTCCGTGCCCTTCTTCAGGTACGGGCCGTAGCGGCCGTTCTGCGCGGTGATCTCCGCGCCCTCCGCGTCCACGCCGACGACCCGCGGAAGGGACATCAGACGCAGCGCGTCGTCGAGGGTGACCGTGTCCAGGCTCATCGACTGGAACAGCGAGGCCGTCCGCGGCTTCACCGCGTTCTTGCCCGTCTTGGGCGTGCCCTCGGGCAGGATCTCCGTCACGTACGGCCCGTAGCGACCGTCCTTCGCGACGATTTCGTTCCCGCTGACCGGGTCCTTGCCCAGCGCGAACTCGCCGCTCGGCTTCGCGAAGAGCTCCTCCGCGTACTCGACCGTCAGCTCGTCGGGAGCCAGCTCCTCCGGGACGTCCGCCCGCTGGTGGCCCTCCGCGTCCTTCTCACCGCGCTCCACGTACGGCCCGTAGCGGCCGACCCGCAGCACGATGCCCTCGCCGACGGGGAAGGAGGAGATCTCCCGGGCGTCGATCGCGCCCAGGTCGGTCACCAGCTCCTTCAGGCCGCCGAGCGCGTCACCGTCGGCCGGCACGACCTCGGTCGCGTCCTCCGCGCCGAAGTAGAAGCGCTTGAGCCACGGCACGGACTGGGCCTCGCCCCGCGCGATGCGGTCGAGGTCGTCCTCCATCTTCGCGGTGAAGTCGTAGTCGACGAGCCGGCCGAAGTGCGTCTCCAGCAGGTTGACCACGGCGAACGACAGGAAGGACGGCACGAGCGCCGTGCCCTTCTTGAAGACATAGCCGCGGTCCAGGATCGTGCCGATGATCGACGCGTACGTCGACGGGCGGCCGATCTCGCGCTCTTCCAGCTCCTTGACCAGCGAGGCCTCGGTGTAGCGGGCCGGCGGCTTGGTCGAGTGACCGTCGACCGTGATGTCCTCGGCCGACAGCGCGTCGCCCTCGGCGACCTGCGGGAGGCGCTTCTCACGGTCGTCGAGCTCGGCGTTCGGGTCGTCCGCGCCCTCGACGTAGGCCTTCATGAACCCGTGGAAGGTGATCGTCTTGCCGGACGCGCTGAACTCGGCGTCGCGCCCGTCGGCCGACCGGCCCCCGATCTTCACGGTGACCGAGTTGCCGACCGCGTCCTTCATCTGGGAGGCGACGGTGCGCTTCCAGATGAGCTCGTACAGGCGGAACTGGTCGCCGGTCAGACCGGTCTCGGCCGGGGTGCGGAAACGATCACCCGAAGGACGGATCGCCTCGTGCGCCTCCTGCGCGTTCTTGACCTTGCCCGCGTAGACGCGGGGCTTCTCCGGCAGGTACTCGGCGCCGTAGAGCTGCGTGACCTGCGCCCGCGCCGCCGACACCGCGGTGTCGGAGAGCGTCGTGGAGTCGGTACGCATGTAGGTGATGAAGCCGTTCTCGTACAGCTTCTGCGCCACCTGCATCGTCGCCTTCGCACCGAAGCCGAGCTTGCGCGAGGCCTCCTGCTGGAGCGTCGTCGTACGGAACGGGGCGTACGGGGAGCGGCGGTACGGCTTGGACTCGACCGACCGGACGGCGAAGGAGGTCTCCGCGAGCGCGGCGGCCAGCGCCCGTGCGTTCGCCTCGTCGAGGTGCAGCACCTCGCTCTTGAGCTGCCCGGTCGAACCGAAGTCGCGGCCCTGGGCGACGCGCTTGCCGTCCACCGTGTTCAGGCGGGCGACCAGCGTGGAGGGGTCGGAGGCGTCACCGGCGCGGCCGGTGGCGAAGGTGCCGGTCAGGTCCCAGTACTCGGCCGAGCGGAAGGCGATGCGCTCGCGCTCCTTCTCGACGACCATGCGGGTGGCCACCGACTGGACGCGGCCCGCCGACAGCTTCGGCATGACCTTCTTCCACAGGACCGGCGAGACCTCGTAGCCGTAGAGGCGGTCGAGGATGCGGCGGGTCTCCTGGGCGTCGACCATGCGCTGGTTCAGCTCGCGCGGGTTGGCGACGGCGTCGCGGATCGCGTCCTTGGTGATCTCGTGGAAGACCATCCGGTGGACGGGGACCTTGGGCTTGAGGACTTCCTGCAGGTGCCACGCGATGGCTTCGCCCTCGCGGTCCTCATCGGTGGCGAGGAAGAGTTCGTCGGACTCGGCCAGCAGCTCCTTGAGCTTCCTGACCTGGGCCTTCTTATCCGCGTTGACGACGTAGATCGGCGCGAAGTCGTGTTCGACGTCCACTCCGAGGCGGCGGACCTCACCGGTGTACTTGTCGGGAACCTCGGCCGCGCCACTCGGGAGGTCGCGGATGTGCCCGACGCTCGCCTCGACGACGTATCCGGGGCCGAGATAGCCCTTGATCGTCTTCGCCTTGGCAGGGGACTCGACGATGACGAGTCGGCGGCCGCCCTTTGCGGTCTCGCTAGTCGGGGACAACTTGGCTCTTCTCTCCGGTCGGCACTCGGTCGCGGTACGGCGACGCTGCGGAGTGTGACGGTACAACCCGCCCCCGTGTCAAACGGCAGAAGCCCGCAACGGCCACTCGAACGGTAACCCGACAAGTGCCATTTCTGCCGCCCGGATGCCGCGCCAGGCCCTGCGCACTCACCGGGCAGAGTGGCCGAAGGGCCGTCTGGCCCCGCCCCGGGACCCCGCTTCACGTCGTTCTTTACGATCCTGCGCGCGGTCCGGACGAGCGGAGGAAACCCGGCGCGCCGCGAGACGTGAGCGACATCCGGCCGCCACCTCCCCGGCTGCGCCCCCGGACCCCACCCCGGCCGGAGCGAGGCACCCACCACCAGCGGGCGCCTGCGCAGACGGCTCCGGTGGCCCGCATGCCGCGGACCCGCCGAGCCCCCGTCCCGTGAGCTTCGCCTCAGCGGGCCCGCGACGTCACGGCGGCCCTCACGGCAGCTCTCACGGGGGCTCTCACGGCGGCCCTCACCGCGGCCCTCACCCCGGCCGTTACAGTCGTCCGAGGCACCAGACCCCGAGGGCCAGCGAGACCCCGCCGGCGATCAGCGCCAGCGGTACGGCCACGACGGGGCGCACGCCCTCGGCCACCGGCGCACCACGTGCGGCGCGCGCCCCCGTCCAGGCCAGCAGAGCGGCCCCGAATAGCAGGAACACGACCGCCGCGAAGATCGCCGGACCGTGCTCCATGCCGTTCCCCTCATCCCCCGGGCCGCTCCCGGGATCCCCCCGGATCCCGCTGCCCGGAGGATGTCAGCCGGGGGCGGACAGCAGGCGAACCCGAGGTGACATCCCGGCTCCGCCTCCCGCGGGCACTCCGCCCACGCCGCGCTCTCCGCGTGGCGCGCCTCCCGCGCCCACGACTCCCGCGCCCACCTCGTCTACTCCGCCGCGGCTTCCGCTTCCGCCGCGGTCAGCGGCTCCAGGAATCCCTGCTCCACGAGCATCCGGATCGCCTCGGGCGTCCGGTCCCGCAGGACCACCGGGTCCTCCTCCACCAACTGGGCGATGGCGTCCAGAATCCGCCCCGCGCTCAGTGATCCGTCACACACCCCGGCGAAGCCGGCGCCGACCGTGTCGACCTTGGTGGCACGCCGCATGCCACGGTTCTGCCGGAGCACGACGTGTTCCGGATCCTCCGCTCCGGGCGCGCCGACCTGCTCCTGCACGACCTCCGCGGTCAGCCGGAAGTAGCCGGCGAGCAGGGCCGCGTCGTCGTGGTCGCGCAGGTAGTCCTGGCGGGCGAAGTGCTCCAGGACGGCCTCACCCAGCGGCTGCTCCACCGAGTGCGGCCACTCCTCGACCACGATCGAAGGCTCCGCCGCGTCGCTGCGCCGCAGCGTGATCCAGCCGAAGCCGACCGCCTTGGTCTTGCGGGCCTCGAACTCGTCCAGCCAGTCCTCGTACCGCTGTTCGTACGCGGCGGGGTCGGTGCGGTGGTCCCCGGCGTCGCGCAGCCACAGCTCGGCGTACTGCGTCACGTCCTGCACGTCGCGCTGCACGATCCAGGCGTCGCAGCCGCGCGGCACCCAGGCCCGGACCCGGTCGTGCCAGTCCTCGCCGTCCACGTGCTGCCAGTTGCCCAGGAACTGCGCGAACCCGCCCGGGTTGAGCCGGGCCCCGGCCTCCTGGACCAGCGTCCGGCACAGGTCGTCGCCGCCCATCCCGCCGTCCCGGTACGTCAGCCGGGCTCCGGGGGAGATCACGAAGGGCGGATTCGACACGATCAGGTCGTACGTGGCCTCGCCCACCGGCTCGAACAGCGACCCGGCGAGCAGTTCCGCCTCGGGGGCGCCCGACAGTGCCAGCGTCAACCGGGTGAATTCCAGGGCCCGCGGGTTGACATCGGTCGCCGTGACCCGGGTCGCGTGCTGGGCGGCGTGCAGCGCCTGGATCCCCGATCCGGTGCCGACGTCGAGGGCCGAACCGACCGGCGTGCGGATGGTGATCCCGGCCAGGGTGGTGGAGGCGCCGCCGACCCCGAGGACCACGCCCTCCTCCCGGCTGCCGATGCCGCCGGCCCCGCCGACGGCGCAGCCGAGGTCGGACACGATGAACCAGTCCTCGCCGTCCGGACCGCCGTACGGGCGCACGTCCACGGTGGCGTGCAGCTCATCGCCCTCGCGCCGCAGCCAGCCGTCGGCCAGCGCAGCGTCGACGGGCAGGGCGGCGGCCGCGTGCACGTACGGCACCGGCTGGCGCAGCAGGAACAGCCGGGTCAGGGTCGCGAGCGGCCCGTCGCCGTGGCTCCGCGTGGCGCGCAGGGCGGGGACCGTCTCGCTGCGGGCCAGCGCGGCGTACGCCGGGGCGCCGAGCAGGTCGAGCAGCCCGTCGGCGGTGAAGCCCGCGGCGAGCAACGCGGCGCGGAGCTCGGCCGCGCGGGCCGACGAGGGGAGGTGGGCGGGCAGACCGGGGGGAAGGCTGGTGGTACTCACCCGCCCATTGTGGCCGCTGCCGCCGCCGATGCCCGCGTCACACGGCCTTCGGCGCGGGTGGCCGTCGCCCCCGCGAGCTCCCGGCCGGGGGCGCCGGCCCGGGACGGGCACCGACCGGGCGCAGCTCCGTACGGCCTGCGCCCGGTGGGGGCGCCGCCCTGTCCGCGATCCTGCCGCGGGGTGTGCGCCGGGGCGTGCGCCGGACATGCGCCGGGGCGGCCGGGGTCCCGAAGGATCCCGGCCGCCCCGGTGTGCGCGACGCCGCCGGCAAGCCGGCCGACGGCGCTGGAACTTCTAGGACTTCGCCGGCGACGGAGTCGTCACCTGGCAGCCCTTCTGACCGTTCATCGCCTTGTCCAGCCCGCCCGCCTTGAGCTGGTCGAGGGCTTCCTTGCCACCCTTGGTCGCTTCCTCCAGGCCGCCCGCCACCTCCTTGAGGCCCTCGGCGAACTTGCCCTGGTCCTTGGCGTCGAGGGCGTCCATCTTCGTCTTCAGGGCCGTGTAGCCCGCCGACGTCGATTCGAAGCCCATGACCGCGGCGGCCGAGGTCTTCTCGCCGTCCTTGACGGGCGGAACTCCCGCGTCCGTCAGGGCCGTACCCATCGCCTTGTACGACTGGGACATGGTCCCGAAGGCGGCCGAGTCGGTCGACTGGACCTCCTCGGGCTTGCTGCTCTCGGTCGCCACCCGCTTGATGTCGGCGTTCGCCTGCTCGATCTTCTCGAGCTCGGGCTGCCAGCTGTCGCAGACCTTCTTGGCCCAGGCGTCGGTCTTCTTGTCGCCGTCGTCCCCGCCGCAGCCGGACAGGACGAGCATCAGCACCGCAGCGCCCGATACCGCGGCCGCAAGCTTCTTGTTCACCGGATTGGTCCCTTCGAAGGCTCTCGGCCCGGAAGATACACGTCCACCATCCGGGAAACGCAAAGGCGGACGGACGGCGCGTCAGTCCGCGCCCCCCGTCCGCCGTTCGGGCGTACGGTCAAGTCGACTCGGCTCGAGCCGCGTCGAGTCGGCCCCGGCCGAGTCGAAGCAGGCCGAGCCGAAGCAGGCCGAGCCGAAGCAGGCCGACTCGAAGCAGGTCGACTCGAACCGGGCCGAGTCGAACCGGGCCGACTCGAACCGGGCCGATCCCTCTCAGGAGGAGACGGCCGCCGCCGGGTCGCCCTGCTGGCCCACCCGCTCCGCGGTCGCGCCCTCGTCCGCCCCGTCGTCGCCCACGGCGATGCCGCGGCGCTTGGAGACGTACACCGCGCCGACGATGACGCCGATCGCGAGGACCGCGACGATCGCCCGTACGGTCGGGCTGGCGTCGTCGCCGTAGCTGAACTGCACGATCGCGGGGGCGATCAGCAGCGCCACCAGGTTCATGACCTTGAGCAGCGGGTTGATGGCGGGACCCGCGGTGTCCTTGAACGGGTCGCCGACGGTGTCGCCGATGACGACCGCCTCGTGGGCCGCGCTGCCCTTGCCTCCGTGGTGCCCGTCCTCGACGAGCTTCTTCGCGTTGTCCCACGCGCCACCGGAGTTGGCGAGGAAGACCGCCATCAGGGTGCCGGTGCCGATCGCGCCGGCGAGGAAGGAGCCGAGCGCTCCGACGCCGAGCGTGAACCCGACGGCGATCGGGGTGAGGACGGCGAGCAGGCCGGGCGTGGCGAGTTCGCGCAGCGCGTCCTTCGTGCAGATGTCCACGACGCGCCCGTACTCGGGCTTCTCGGTGTAGTCCATGATCCCGGGGTGCTCCCGGAACTGCCGGCGCACCTCGTAGACCACCGCGCCCGCCGAGCGGGACACGGCGTTGATGGCGAGACCGGAGAACAGGAACACGACGGCCGCGCCCAGGATCAGCCCGACCAGGTTGTTGGGCTGCGCGATGTCCAGGCTGAGGTTCATCTCCCCGTCGACCTTGACGCCGACCTCCTTGACCGCGTTCGCGATGGCGTCGTTGTACGAGCCGAAGAGCGCGGCCGCGGCGAGCACGGCCGTGGCGATGGCGATGCCCTTGGTGATGGCCTTGGTGGTGTTGCCCACCGCGTCCAGGTCGGTCAGCACCTGCGCGCCGGCGCCCTCGACGTCCCCGGACATCTCCGCGATGCCCTGGGCGTTGTCGGAGACCGGACCGAAGGTGTCCATGGCGACGATGACGCCGACGGTGGTGAGCAGACCGGTGCCGGCCAGCGCCACCGCGAAGAGCGCCAGCATGATGGAGGTGCCGCCGAGCAGGAACGCCCCGTACACGCCGAGCCCGATGAGCAGCGCCGTGTAGACGGCGGACTCCAGACCGACCGAGATGCCGGCGAGCACGACCGTGGCGGCGCCCGTCAGGGAGGACTTGCCGATGTCCCGGACGGGGCGGCGGTTGGTTTCGGTGAAGTAGCCGGTGAGCTGCTGGATCAGGGCCGCGAGCACGATGCCGATGGCGACGGCGACCAGCGCCAGGATCCGCGGGTCGCCGGAGTGCCCGGAGATCGCGGCGTCGTCGACGCCGACGAGCTCCTTGTAGGTGCCCGGCAGGTACGCGTAGACGGCGATCGCGACGAGGACCATCGAGATGGCGGCGGAGATGAAGAAGCCGCGGTTGATGGCGGTCATTCCGCTGCGGTCGGTCCGGCGCGGGGAGACCGCGAAGATGCCGATCATCGCGGTGACGACCCCGATGGCGGGGACGATCAGCGGGAAGGCCAGGCCCAGGTCGCCGAAGGCGGCCTTGCCGAGGATGAGGGCCGCCACGAGGGTGACGGCGTACGACTCGAAGAGGTCGGCGGCCATTCCCGCGCAGTCTCCGACGTTGTCGCCCACATTGTCGGCGATGGTCGCGGCATTGCGCGGGTCGTCCTCCGGAATGCCCTGCTCGACCTTGCCGACCAGGTCGGCGCCGACGTCGGCGGCCTTGGTGAAGATGCCGCCTCCGACACGCATGAACATCGCGATGAGCGCGGCGCCGAGGCCGAAGCCCTCCAGGACCTTGGGCGCGTCGGCGGCGTAGACGAGCACGACGCAGGACGCGCCGAGCAGGCCGAGGCCGACGGTGAACATGCCCACCACGCCGCCGGTGCGGAACGCGATCCGCATGGCCTTGTGGGAGACCTCGGTGAGGTCCTTGGCCGGCTCGCCCTCGGCGGGGGTGGCCTCACGGGCGGCGGCGGCGACGCGGACGTTGGCGCGGACCGCGAGCCGCATGCCGATGTAGCCGGTGGCGGCGGAGAAGAGGGCGCCGACGAGGAAGAAGGCGGAACGTCCCGCCCGCTGCGTCCAGTCGTCGGCGGGGAGCAGGAAGAGCAGGAAGAACACGACGACGGCGAAAACGCCGAGCGTGCGGAGCTGCCGGCCGAGGTAGGCGTTGGCGCCTTCCTGGACGGCGGCGGCGATCTCCTTCATGGAGTCGGTTCCCTCGTCGGCGGCGAGGACCTGGCGGACCAGGATCTGCGCGACGACGAGTGCGGCGATGGCCACGGCCGCAATGATGATCACGATGAGCCGATTGTCATCCGTGAGTACTGCGGATGCCAGGTCAGTGGTGCGACCCGGCGCGATAGGGGTGAAGAGCCCCGTCATTCGTCCTCCTTGACGTGATGAGCTCAAGATGTGGACGGATTGTAGGGAGCGCGACCCGATCAAAACAGTACGCGGGAAACGGAATTGGCCCGCACTTGCTCCTCACCAATAGATCTGGTCACTCCATTACCCTCGAAAGCGGTAACGGGGCAAAAGCATTGACGCTTGATCAGCGATCAATAAACCCGGCGGAGAAGGATCACGGAATTGATCTACGCTCACCCGAAAGGCCCTGCTCGACAGGGCATTGAATAAGATCGGAAGATACGTCGGCACCCGCGGCGGAACATCATCGGCGCCCGCTCGAGGCCGCCTTCCACGCCTTACCGGCACCCGCCCGGTCCCCCGCCGCCAGACGGCCGACCTCCGGGAACGCCCCGCGGCAGAGCCCGGCCGGGGCAAGAAACCGACGGGGAAGCGGCAAACCCGCGCGGCGGGACGAGAACCCGCCGGGCACCAGCAGAACCCGCCAGACCACCCCTCCACGCGGGCGCGCGGGCGGCTGCTCCCCGGGCGGCGACACGGCGCGCCCGGGCTGCGGGGCGGCGCGCCCAGGCAGCGGGGCGGCGCGCCCAGGCAGCGGAGCAGCTCACCCGGCCAGCACGAAAAGCCCCCGGCCAGCACGAAAACCCGCCGGGCGCCCGAAGGCGACCCGGCGGGCACGAAGCGTTGGCGCGGCCGACCAGGAGCGGGAAAAGGGCCCGTCAGTGTCCGCAGGGCCCGGCCGTGGCCGCCAGGGCCCGACCGTGGCCCGGCCGTGGCCGGGCAACGGCCGACTACGGCAGCTCGGAGTTCCCCGAGACGGGCCAGCTCATCCGGATGGTCCCGCCGGCCTCGCCGCTGATGACGTCGACGTCGTCGACCAGGCCGCTGATCACGGCAAGGCCCATCTCGTCCTCGCCATCGGCGTCGGGGTCCAGCACGGCGTCGATTCCGGGCACGGCGGCTTCCGGGCCGCCGGCCGGTCCGGGCACTTCGTCGCTGACCTCGATGGAGAACACCTTCTCCTCCTCGGTCAGCACCACCCGGACGGGCGCGGTGAGCCCGTTGCTGCGATGCAGTCCGACGGCACGCGAACAGGCCTCACCCACGGCGAGGCGGACCTCGTCGAGGACGGCTTCCTCCACACCGGCCCGCCGCGCCACGGCGGCCGCGACCAGGCGGGCCGTCCGGACGTGTTCGGGCTGGGCGCTGAAGCGCAGTTCAACGGTGGCCATGCGCGTCCCCCTCGGACTACGGGCGTGCCTTACAGGGGCCCGGACCGCTCATGGCCCGGTACCCCCCGCTCCATCATCGGCCGTTTCGCCGCCGAGCGCCGTCAGTCGGTGGCGTTGACGGCGTCTTCCACCGAGGTGTGGATCGGAAACACCTTGGTCAGGCCGGTGATGCGGAAGATCTTCAGGATGCGCTCCTGGTTGCAGACCAGACGCAGCGAGCCCTCGTGCGCGCGGACGCGCTTGAGGCCTCCCACGAGCACACCAAGCCCGGTGGAGTCGAGGAAGTCCACTCGCTCCATGTCGACAACCAGGTGGTAGCTGCCGTCGTTCACCAACTCGACCAACTGCTCGCGCAGCTTGGGCGCGGTATACACATCAATCTCGCCACCGACCTCCACGACCGTACGGTCGCCGACAGTGCGAGTCGACAGGGACAGGTCCACGGATCCTCCAGCACCTTGCTATCGAGCGGCGCCCCCCAGGGGCCTCCCCACCCGGAGGTGGAAGAGGGATTGGCTGCCGCGATGGCATTCAATCACTTACCGGCAGGCGCGCACGACGCCTTCGGTCCATTGTCCCGCACGCCGGTGACACACTCGGTTCCAATGGCCAACACTCACCGTCCCGGTCCGCCCACGGCACCCGAGGACATCAGACCCACCCCCGGCACGGTCCTGGACCGGCTGTCACGGGGGCCTTCCCGGGCTGCGCGCATCACCCATACGGAGCACTTGCCCCCTCGGGAGGGTCGTCATGCGGTCTGGCCCGATCGCATCCGAACGGATGTCGAAGCCGCGATTCAGGCCGCCGGAATCGACCATCCGTGGGAACACCAGGCCGCTGCCGCCGAGCACGCCCTCGACGGGGAGTCCGTGGTCGTGGCGACGGGCACCGCCTCGGGCAAGTCGCTGGCCTACCTCGCGCCGGTGCTCTCGGCCCTCGCCGAAGGCGCCGAGGCGCCCAACGGCAGGGGCGCGACCGCCCTGTACCTGGCCCCGACCAAGGCCCTGGCCGCCGACCAGCGCCGCGCCGTACGGGAACTGGCCGCTCCCCTCGGCAACGCCGTCCGGCCCGCGGTTTACGACGGGGACACCCCCCTCGAGGAACGCGAGTGGGTGCGCCAGTACGCCAACTACGTCCTGACCAACCCCGACATGCTGCACCGCGGGATCCTCCCGGCCCACCCCCGCTGGGCCTCCTTCCTGCGGGCCCTGCGCTACGTGGTCATCGACGAGTGCCACACCTACCGGGGCGTCTTCGGCTCCCACGTCGCCCAGGTGCTGCGGCGGCTGCGCCGGCTGTGCGCCCGCTACGGCTCCGATCCCGTGTTCCTGCTGGCCTCCGCCACCGCGAGCGACCCGGCGACCGCCGCGTCCCGGCTGACGGGGCTGCCGGTGGTGGAGGTGTCCGACGACGCCTCCCCGCGCGGCGAGGTCGTCTTCGCCCTGTGGGAGCCGCCCCTGACCGACCTCAAGGGCGAGCGGGGCGCACCCGTACGCCGCACGGCCACCGCCGAGACAGCCGACCTCCTCACCGACCTGGTCGTCCAGGGCGTCCGTACGGTCGCCTTCGTCCGCTCCCGGCGCGGCGCGGAGCTGATCGCGGTGATCGCCCAGGAGAAGCTCGCCGCCGTGGACCGCTCGCTGCCCCGGCGGGTCGCGGCCTACCGCGGCGGCTACCTGCCCGAGGAGCGCCGGGCCCTGGAGCGCGCCCTGCACTCCGGCGAGCTGCTCGGCCTGGCCGCGACGACCGCCCTGGAGCTGGGCGTGGACGTCTCCGGGCTGGACGCCGTCCTGATCACCGGCTACCCGGGCACGCGGGCCTCCCTGTGGCAGCAGGCCGGCCGGGCCGGGCGCTCGGGCCGGGGCGCACTGGCCGTCCTGGTCGCCCGCGACGACCCGCTGGACACCTACCTGGTCCACCACCCCGAGGCCCTGTTCCGCCAGCCGGTGGAGGCCACGGTCCTGGACCCCGACAACCCGTACGTCCTGGCCCCGCACCTGTGCGCGGCGGCCGCCGAGCTGCCGCTGACGGAGCCCGACCTCGACCTCTTCGGGCCGGCGGCGCGCGAGCTCCTGCCCCAGCTCGAAGCGGCGAAGCTGCTGCGCCGCCGGGCCACGGCCTGGCACTGGACCCGCCGGGAACGGGCCTCGGACCTCACCGACATCCGGGGCGGCGGCGGACGCCCGGTCCAGATCGTCGAGGCCGCCACGGGCCGCCTGCTGGGCACGGTCGACGAGGAGGCCTCCCACACCGCCGTCCACGACGGGGCGGTCCACCTCCACCAGGGCCGCACGTACCTGGTGAAGCACCTGGACCTGGAGGATTCCGTCGCGCTGGTCGAGGAGGCGAACCCGCCGTTCTCCACGACGGCCCGCGACACGACCGCCATCTCCGTCCTGGAGACCGAGACGGAGATCCCCTGGGGCCGGGGCCGGCTCTGCTTCGGCTCGGTGGAGGTCACCAACCAGGTGGTCTCCTACCTGCGCCGCAAGCTGATCACCGGCGAGGTGCTCGGCGAAGCCAAGCTGGACCTGCCGCCCCGCACCCTGCGCACGCGGGCCGTGTGGTGGACGGTGACCGAGGACCAGCTCGACGAGGCCCGGATCAACCCGGAGATCCTCGGCGGCGCCCTGCACGCCGCCGAGCACGCCTCCATCGGGCTGCTCCCGCTCTTCGCCACCTGCGACCGCTGGGACATCGGCGGGGTCTCCGTCCCGCTGCATCCCGACACCCTCCTCCCGACGGTCTTCGTCTACGACGGCCACCCGGGCGGAGCCGGCTTCGCGGAGCGCGCCTTCCACACGGCCCGTGCCTGGCTGACCGCGACCCGTGACGCGATCGCCGCCTGCGAGTGCGAGGCCGGCTGCCCCTCGTGCATCCAGTCCCCCAAGTGCGGCAACGGCAACGACCCCCTGCACAAGCGCGGCGCCGTCCGCCTCCTGACCCACCTCCTCTCGGAATCCCCGCCCCCCGTCCCGCCGGCGACCCCCTGAGCCCCGGCGTGCCGCCCGCGGGCACCTCAGGCCTCACGGACCGGTCGACGATTGGCTGAATATCGCCCCTGCGGCCCCCGAACCGACCCAGCCGGCCCGAACCCGCGCCCCACCCCCGTACGGGGCCCGCACGACCCCCACGGCCGCGGATCCGGAGGGGCCCGGCCCCATGCCGGCCCCGGGTCCCGGCGGCGGCTCCGGGCCCTGCGCAGGCCCTCACCGGGGCGCCTCGGGCAGTGGCGGGCCCGCGCGGGAGCGCAGCCCGGGTGCGAAGGGGCCCGTCGGGGCGCGGGCGGTGACGTCCGCGACCTCGCCCGTCACCACGCACGCGGTGACCTGCGCGCCCTGAGCCACCGCCACCCGCAGCGCCGCGGCACAGGCGGCCTCCGGTCCGTGGGCCCAGCTCGCCGCCGCGGCCAGGGCGGCCAGGTCGGCGGCGGCCGCGGCCCGGTGCCGCGAGACCACCGCCTGCCCGAGCAGGAGCACCCCGCCGAACACCGCCATCAGCACGGTCACCACCACGACTCCCCACACGGTGGCCGACCCCCGGTCCCGCGCATCCGCACGGACCCCGGTCACGGCGGCGGCCCCACGGTGTCCTCGGCCAGGGCCGCGGCCCGGGCGGTGAGCCGCACCGGCAGCGCGGCCGGGCCGGGGGCGGGAGCCGAGACGCTGACCCGCCACAGGTCACCCGTCCGCGAGAGCTCAACCCGGGCCCCGGGCGGGGCGGCCGCCACGGCCGCCGCCACCGCCGTGTCCGCCGGCTCCGACCGGGCCGCCGCCCGGGCACCGGCCCGCGCGGCGTCCACGCACCGGATCTGTGCGGAGGCCGCCATCAGCGCCCACACCAGCAGCGCCGCGAACAGCACCAGCGCCGGAATCACCAGGGCCGTCTCCGCCGTCACGAATCCGTGGTCAGAACGGCGCATCGAGTGCCTTCCCGATGGTCGACTGGAGTGCCGTCGAGACCAGTTCACTCGTCACCACCTTGTACAGAACGGCCGCGAACGCACACGCCGCGATCGTGCCCATGGCGTATTCGGACGTGGACATTCCCGCGTCACCCGCACGCCGCCTCAGTCCCGCCAGTCCCGTGCGTACCGCCCGCATCCGAAACCAGTTGATCGACATGACAACCTCCCGTTGATTCAGCTTTTTGACGTGAACTCAGATGGTCATTTCAGGTGGCGAATGCAGCCGGCCAATCGGTCCGGCCAATCGGTCCGGCCTTTGGGTCCGGCCTTTGGGTCCGGCCAATCACCCGCTTTTCGCCCGGCCATTCGCCTGGCCGTTCACCTGGCCGTCCAGGTGGCTGTCCAGGTGGTCGTCCAGGTGGCCGTTCCGCCGTGCGCCCGGCCGCTCAGGCACCTCTCCCCTCCGCCCTCAACTCCCGCCGAGGAGACCGGAGGCCATGCCGATCACCACCGGCGCCACTCCCAGCGCGAGGAAGGCGGGGAGGAAGCACAGGCCCACCGGCGCCGTGACGAGGACCGCCGCCCGCTGCGCCCGGGCCCCCGCCCGGCGCGCCCGGTCCGCCCGGAGCGCCGACGCGAGCCGGGAGACGGGTTCCGCGGCGGGCGCACCCGTACGCGCGGAGCGTTCCAGGCACTCGGCCAGGGCGCGGGCTCCCGGTATCTCCGCCAACCTCCCCCACGCGGCGCCGGGTTCCCCGCCGAGCCGCAGCTCCGCCCCGGCCACCGCCAGGCGGTCGCCCACCGGGCCGCCCAGCGACTCCCCCACCGCCTCGGCGGCGTCCACCGGTCCGGCTCCGGCCGTCAGGCATGCGGCCAACAGGTCGGCGGCGAAGGGGAGCTGGCGCTCCACCTCCCCGGGGTCCACCCCCGCGGCCGGCCGTCGCCGCGCGAGCCACCTGCGGACCGCGAACCCCGCCGCGCAGCCGGCCGCCACGCCCGCGAGCCCGCCGATCAGCACCCAGGCCACCGCCAGCGCCCCGGCCGCCCCGGCCCAGGCCGCCGATGCCGCGCGCAGCCGGGGCCCGGGGAGCGGCCGCCTGCGCGCCGCCTCCACCGCGAGCAGGCGGGTGAGCCGGCGCCGGGCCGCCCGCGCCCTGATGCGGGCGGCCACCACCGACCCCGCGGTCAGTACCGCCGCCGCGAGGCACAGGGCCGTCCCCAGCCTGTGGACGGCGAGGCCGTCCATCACCGCTCCCCCGTCCGTACGATCCGCCCGCACCACAGCAGCCCCACGGTTTCCAGCGCCGCGCCCGTGAGCAGGCAGCCCCACCCCACCGGCGTGTGCAGGAGCACCCGCAGCGGATCGGCCCCCAGCCCGGTACCGATCAGCAGGCCGACTCCCGGCAGCAGGGCCAGGACCGCCGTCGTCGATCTCGCTCCTGTGAGCTGGGCGCGCAGTGATTCCTCCCGGTCCCGCTCGGCCCGCAGGGCTCCCTCCAGCCGGTCCAGTCCGGCGGCCAGCCCGGCGCCCCCGTCCACCGAGACCCGCCAGCAGGCCGCCATCGCCGCCAGCCCCTCGGCTCCGGGCTCCCGAGCCGCCTGCCGCAGTGCCGCGGGAACGTCCCCGCCGAAGGCCGCGGCCGCCAGGAGCCCGGTCTCCGCGGCTCCCGGCCCGCCGGGGCCCGACACGGTGCGGCGCATCGCCTCGGTCAGTGCCCGGCCCGGCTGCGCACCGGCCCGCAGCTCGCCCACCACCGCGCCGCACAGGGCCACCACCTCGGCGGCGCGCGCCGTCCGGGCGCGCTCCCGCTGCCGGGCGCGGAGCCGGCGGCGCACCAGCGGCACCGCCGCCGCCCCCACGAGCAGCGGGATCACCGACCGGCCGAGCAGCGCGAGCGCCAGACCCGCCCCGAGGCAGGCCCACTCCGGGCCGCGCGCCGCCCGGACCCGGACCGCGGCCAGCAGCCGCTCCCAGGGCGCCGGAGCCACCGGTACCGGCGGCCCGGCCGCGGTGAGCACCGCCCTGGCGCGACGGGCCGGGCCGTCTGCCCCGGCCAGCGCCCGGGCCGCCACCGCGGCGCACAGCACGCCGGCGACCGCAGCCGGCGCCGCCACCGCCCCGGCGCTCACCGGGCACCCGCCAGCAGCGGGCGCAGCCGCTCCCAGCCCCGGTCCCGTACGAACCCGCGGGCGCCCCAGCGCAGCGCCGGCACGGTGACCACGAGCCCGGCCGGGTCCCGCTCCAGGACGTGCACCTCGGCGACCCGGCGCCGGCCGGCCCGGTCCCGTACGAGGTGGACCACCAGGGTCAGTGCGGCCGCCAACTGGCTGTGCAGGGCGGCCCGGTCGAGCCCGGCGGCCGTCCCGAGGGCCTCCAGGCGGGCCGGCACATGGGCGGCGGCATTCGCGTGGACCGTGCCGCAGCCTCCCTCGTGACCCGTGTTGAGGGCGGCCAGCAGGTCGGCTACCTCGGCGCCCCGGACTTCGCCGACGACAAGGCGGTCCGGCCTCATCCGCAGCGCCTGGCGGACCAGGTCGGCGAGGGTGACCTGGCCGGCGCCCTCCTGGTTGGCCGGCCGGGTCTCCAGCCGCACCACGTGCGGATGGTCGGGCCGTAGCTCGGCCGAGTCCTCGGCGAGCACGATCCGCTCCCCGGGCCCGACGAGCCCGAGCAGGGCGCTGAGCAGGGTGGTCTTACCGGTGCCCGTGCCGCCCGAGATCATGAAGGACAGCCGGGCCCGCACCATGTCCCGCAGCAGCCGTTGCCCGCCGGGCGGCAGCGTTCCCGCCGCGACCAGCTCCTCCAGGGTGAAGGCGCGTGGCCGGACCACCCGCAGGGACAGGCACGCCGATCCGACGGCCACCGGCGGCAGTACGGCGTGCAGCCGGGTGCCGTCGGGCATGCGGGCGTCCACCCAGGGCCGGGCGTCGTCGAGGCGGCGCCCGGCGACGGCGGCGAGCCGCTGGGCGAGCCTGCGCACGGCGGCGGCGTCGGCGAAGGTCACCCCGGTCAGCTCCAGGCCGCCGCCGCGGTCCACCCACACCCGGTCGGGGGCCGCGACGAGGACGTCGGTGACCTCGGGGTCGGCGAGCAGCGCCTCCAGCGGGCCCGCGCCGACCAGTTCGGACCTCAGCTCGGCGGCGACACCGAGCACTTCCGCGTCGCCCAGCAGCCGGCCCTGCGCCCGCAGGGCCGCCGCGACCCGTGCCGGGGTGGGATCCGCCCCGCTCTCGGCGAGCCGCTGGCGCACCGCGTCGAGGAGGACGGCGCTCATGCCGACACCCCCTGGGCGGCGCCGAGCGCGCGCTGCCAGAAGCCGTCGCAGAAGCGGGCGAGGGCGCCCCGCCCGTGCGACCCCGGGGGCTCGCCCTCGGCGACCCTGCCCGGGAGCCCCACCTCGACCGGCACCTCGCCGGCCAGCGGCACCCCCAGCAGTCCGGCGACGGCCTCCGCGTCGAGCCCGCCGGGGGCGGGGCCCCGTACGACCACGCGGACGTCCCGGGCCACCATGCGGACTCCGGCGGCCACCCGGCCGGCCGCGGCCACCGCCCGCAGCTCGCCCCGGACCACCATCAGCACCAGGTCCAGCTGCGCGAGCACTTCGGCGACGGCTTCGTCGACCCGGCGCGGCAGGTCGACCACGACGACCCCGCCCCGGCGCCGCGCGGCGGCCACCACCGAGCGCATCGCGGCGGGCGGCACCACCACGCGGTCCCCTCGGTCCCAGCTGAGCACCCGCAGGGCGTGCAGCTCGGGCAGGGACTCGGCCAGTGCTCCGGCGCCGACGCGGCCGCGCGAGGCGGCGAAGTCGGGCCAGCGCAGTCCTTCGGCGGCTTCCCCTCCGAGGAGGACGTCCATGCCGCCGCCGAGGGGGTCGCCGTCGATGAGGATGGTCCGCTCCCCGGCGCGGGCGGCCCGCAGGGCCAGGGCGCAGGCGAGGGTGGAGGCTCCGGCCCCGCCGCTGCCCCCGATCACCCCGACGGTGAGGGCGGGCCGCCCGGCCCCCTCCACCACATCGGCGATCCGGTCGACGAGCAGGCCCTCGGCGTCGGGGAGGGTCAGCACCTCCTCGGCGCCGATCTCCACCGCCCGCTGCCACACGTGGGGATCGTCGAGGTCCCGGCCGACGAGGAAGACCCCGGGCCGCCGGGGCGCACCGCGCACCCGGCGGGCGGCATCGTCGCCGACGAGGACGAGCGGCGCCGTCTCCCAGCCGACACCCGCGACACCCGCGACGCCCGCTCCGCCGGAGACCCCCGCGACGCCCGCTGCCCCCGCGGCCTCCGCGGCCCCCGAGATCCCGGCGGCTCCCCCGCCCCTCCCGTCCCCCCGCGCGTCGCCGCCCTCACGGCCGGCTCCGCTTTGCTCGGGCACCGCGTGGTGCACATGGGGTTCGGCCCCCGCGGCGGCGCACAGCCGCAGCAGGTCGTCGAGCAGCAGGGGGTCCTCGGTGATGATCAGCGGCCGTCCACCGGCGGCCACAGGCCCGCCGGCCCGGGGATTCGGCCCGCCCCCGCCGTCCACCACCAGATCCCGGACTTCACACGACTTAGATCCAGCCACGATCTCCGACTCCTTCTCACCGCAAATCCAGCGCCGCGGACTTCGCGGCCGGAATCACCGTGACGGGATCGGGAAAAAGAAGTGGATCTTGCTCGAAAACCGTGGACGCCCGCCCCATTGTGAATAACTCGCTCACCCCAACAGGTGAGTTCCGGAGCGCGCCGGAACGACTACGCACCGTGACGAGTTCAGGAGGGTGAGGGCCTTCGACGCGCAGGCCCCTCGAAGGGAAGGAGGCCTGAGGAGTGATCACTTGGGGTCGAAAGCAGGGACGCGAACCGCGTCCGGACATGCGACGACCCCCGCCGGGGGGGAGAGCGGGGGTCGTCCCCACGGTCCGACTCGGGGGGGGAGGAGCCAGACCGGGTTAGCACGGTCGCGAACGATCCGTGACTTCCATGGTGTACCCGAGAGGCTTCTCAGGCAAACCCACGCGCCGCACCTTACGCCGAATGGTGGGCGCATATGCTCGGGTCGTGGAAAATCAGCCCTTGCCGCACTCCTTGCCTCGCACCGCAGCCTTCTTCGACCTGGACAAGACGGTCATTGCGAAGTCGAGCACTCTGACGTTCAGCAAGTCCTTCTACCAGGGCGGCCTGATCAACCGAAGGGCCGTGCTGCGCACCGCCTACACGCAGTTCATCTATCTGGCCGGCGGCGCCGACCACGATCAGATGGAGCGGATGCGGGAGTACCTGTCCGCCCTCTGCAAGGGGTGGAACGTGCAGCAGGTCCGGGAGATCGTCGCCGAGACCCTGCACGACCTCATCGACCCGCTGATCTACGACGAGGCCGCCTCCCTCATCGAGGCCCACCACACCGCGGGCCGCGACGTGGTGATCGTGTCCACCTCCGGAGCCGAAGTCGTCGAGCCCATCGGCGAGATGCTGGGCGCCGACCGGGTCGTCGCCACCCGCATGGTCGTGGGCGAGGACGGCTGCTTCACCGGAGAGATCGAGTACTACGCCTACGGCCCCACCAAGGCGGAGGCCGTACGGGAACTCGCGGAGTCCGAGGGGTACGATCTCGCGCGCTGCTACGCGTACAGCGACTCGGTCACCGACATTCCGATGCTGGAGGCGGTCGGGCACCCGCACGCGGTCAACCCCGACCGGGCCCTGCGGCGTGAGGCCGTGGCGCGCGAGTGGCCGGTGCTGGTGTTCAACCGGCCGGTACGGCTCAAGCAGCGGCTGCCGGGACTGTCGATGCCGGCGCGGCCGGCGCTGGTCGCCGCCGCCGCGGTGGGCGCGGCCGCAGCCACCGCCGGACTGGTCTGGTACGCGAGCCGACGCCGCGCACTGGCCGCCGCCGCGACCCGCTGACCGCCCGCCGAACGCCCCGCTGACCGCCCCGCCGGCCGCCCCGCCGGCCGGGCCGCCGACCCGACTGCCGCCCCGCTGACCTGCGCGAACACCAGGTGTCCGATACACCCGACTTCGCACCGGAAAGCAAAGAAATGTGGCCAGGGGTTTCGCTCCACTCCGAAGCGGAGTACAAAGGAGTCAAGGCCCGCGAGACCAAAGAACATCCGAGAGGATCATCTTTAAAACGCAGTATGGCCCACGGACCTAAGCATGAACGCCGAGCACCCACGCGACGTCGACCCGTCGATTACGGGCCAGCCGCACCAGGTGACGGGCAAAGCTCCCGACCTGATGGGCAATCATCGAGGACGCTTGGTAACTGGGCGTGAATGCCAGCGGCGACACCAGAGCAGTACGGTGTCGCCGCAACCCATGTCCGGCCCCGGAACCCCTCAGGCCGCGCCGCGCTGGAGCGCCTCGCACACCGCGGTGGACTCCCGGACCCCGAGCTCGATCGCGCGGCCGCAGTGCGCGATCCACGCCGCCATCCCCTCCGCGGTGCCGGAAACGTAGCCCTTGAAGGCCTCCAGGTAGGCATCCCGGCCCTGTTCCGCGTGGCCGACCTCCGCAGGACAGATCGCCTTCGGGTCCAGGCCGCTGTTGATGAGCACGATCCGCTCCGCCGTCCGCGCCACCAGGCCGTTGTACGAACCGAACGGACGCAGCGCCAACAGCTCGCCGTGCACCACCGCCGCCGTGATCAGCGCCGGAGCGGAGCCGCCCGCGATGATCAGCCGGGAGAGCCCGTCCAGCCGGCCCGCCACCTCCTGCGCGTCGGGCAGGGGCAGGTCGATCAGCGGCTCCTCCACCGGCTCACCGGCCAGCCGCGGCCGGCCGACGACATCGCCGTCGGCCGTGGAGCCCGAGGCCACCAGGTGGAGCCGCGCCAGGACCCGTAGGGGCGACTGGCGCCAGATGCTCAGCAGCTGGCCCGCCTCCGCCGTCAGGCGCAGGGCGGCGCCCACCGTGCGGGCCTCCGGCTCCGAGCCGAAATCGCTCCGGCGCCGGACCTCCTCCAGCGCCCAGTCGGCCCCCGACAGCGCCGCGCTCCCGCGCGCTCCGCGCAGCGCGGCCTCCGAGGCGACCGCCACGGCGCGGCGGCGCATGACGCGGTGGCCGTAGACCCGGTCCACGGCCTTGCGTACGGATTCCACGGACTCGGCCACCCCCGGTAGACCCCCGAGCGGGGCGAGCGGGTCGGCGGGAGCGGAAGAGGCGGCGGAAGAGGCGGCCGAAGAGGCGGCGGAAGCAGAGGCGCTACTCATAAGTAAGGAGCCTACGCACTGCTCCCCCATAGCACCGACCCCTCCTTGGAGTGGTCTTCTTCACTCAGGCGCACCACCCACAGCCACCGACCCACTACCCTTCGTGAACATGAAGATCGCTTTCGTGGGGAAGGGCGGCAGCGGCAAGACCACGCTGTCCTCCCTTTTCATCCGCCACCTCGCCTCCAATGAAGCCCGTGTCGTCGCGGTGGACGCCGACATCAACCAGCACCTGGGCACCGCGCTCGGCCTCAGCGAGGCCGACGCGGCATCGCTGCCGGCGCTGGGCGCGCACCTGCCCCTCATCAAGGAGTACCTGCGGGGCTCCAACCCGCGCATCGCCTCCGCCGACACGATGATCAAGACGACTCCGCCCGGCACCGGCTCCCGCCTGCTGCGGGTCGACGAGGACAACCCCGTCTACGACGCCTGCGCGCGCACGCTGACCCTCGACGGGGAGCCCGTACGGCTGATGGCGACGGGGCCGTTCACCGAGTCCGACCTGGGCGTGGCCTGCTACCACTCCAAGGTCGGCGCGGTCGAGCTGTGCCTCAACCACCTCGCCGACGGCCCGGACGAGTACGTCGTGGTCGACATGACGGCCGGCTCCGACTCCTTCGCCTCCGGCATGTTCACCCGCTTCGACGTGACCTTCCTCGTCGCGGAACCGACCCGCAAGGGCGTCTCCGTCTACCGCCAGTACAAGGAGTACGCGCGGGACTTCGGGATCACGCTCAAGGTCGTCGGCAACAAGGTGCAGGGCCCGGAGGACATCGAGTTCCTCCAGGACGAGGCCGGTGAGGACCTGCTGGTCACCGTCGGGCAGTCGGACTGGGTACGGGCGATGGAGAAGGGCCGCCCGGCCGCCTTCGAGCTGCTGGAGGCCACCAACCGGCTGGCCCTGCAGGCGCTGCAGGACGCCGCGGACGACTCCTACGCGCACCGCGACTGGGAGCGGTACACCGAGCAGATGGTCCACTTCCACCTGCGCAACGCCGAGAGCTGGGGCAACGCGAAGACCGGGATCGACCTGGCGGAGCAGGTCGACCCCGGTTTCGTCCTACGGGAACTGCTCACTCCTCGTTCTGACTCGCTCCAGCCGGCTCCGCAGCCGGCTTGACCCCGGCGGGGGCGGCCGGCTTGGCCGGCGGCCCCGCCGTCAGGAACTTGTTCCAGCCCTCCTTCGGCGCCTCGCCGACGTCGAGGGTGCGCATCCACTCCAGGGTCTTCGGGTCCTGGGCGTCGAGCCAGTCCACCAGCTCGCGGAAGGGCACGCAGCGGACGTCCTTCTGCGTGCACATGGTCTTGATGGAGTCCTCGACGGCGTGCATGTAGGTGCCGCCGTTCCAGGACTCGAAGTGGTTGCCGATGATCAGCGGCGCGCGGTTGCCCTGGTAGGTCCGCTCGAAGGCCTTGGCCAGGCCGTCGCGCATCTGCTCGCCCCAGTACGCGTGCTGGGAGGGGTCGCCCTGCGTGGTCGTACCGGACTGGTTGACCAGGTAGTTGTAGTCCATGCTGAGCGTCTCGAAGGCGCGGCCCGGCATGGGGACCAGCTGGAGCGGGATGTCCCAGAGGCCGTCCGTCTTCTTCGGCCAGATCTGCTTGCTGATGCCGCTGGAGTCGTAGCGGAAGCCGCCCATCTCCTTGGCCGCCAGCATGAAGTTCTTCTGGCCTTCGAGGCAGGGGGTGCGGGCCCCGATCATCTCCTTGTCGTAGTCGAACGGGAGCGCCTCCATGCCCGCCAGCGCGGGCGAGTTCGTCTTCCAGTTCTTGACGAACGACTTCGCCTGGTTGATCTCGCTCTTCCACTCCTCGACCGACCAGGTCCCGACGCCGCCCTCGGGTCCGCAGAAGTGGCCGTTGAAGTGGGTGCCGATCTCGTTGCCCTCCAGCCAGGCCCCGCGCACCTGCTCGGCGGTGTCCTTGATGCCCTGGGGGTCGCCGAAGCCGATGTCGGAGCGGCCCGCGGAGTGCTGGGGCGCCGTGTAGAGGGAACGCTTCTCCTCCGGGAGCATGTACACGCCGCTGAGGAAGTACGTCATACGGGCGTTGTACTTCTTGCCCACCTCACGGAAATGCGAGAAGAGCTTCTGGCTGTCCTCTCCCGCGCCGTCCCACGAATACACGACGAACTGCGGCGGCTTCTCGCCGGGCTTCAGCTTCTGCGCCTTCTGTACGTTCGGCTGCAGCCCCGTGTACGCGGTCGAGCCGTCCCCGATGAGCCGCTTGACGCTGCCCGGGGCCGGGCCCTCCGGCGCGGGCGCGCCCTTCTTGGCCGCCTGACCTCCGGGGGCCGGGCGGCCGGCGGGCTCCGAGGTGCTGCACCCGGCCACCCCCAGGACCAGCGCCGTGGCGACCAGGCCGCCGGCGATCTTCTTCCCGGCGGTTTTCCTCGTGGCGGGCCTCTTCGTGGTGGCAGTCATCCGCCGCACCTCTTCCCTCGCAGTTCCATCGCAGGACTTCCGCGCCGCAACGTCCCATGCGGTCCGTTTTTAGGAAGGTGTGACAAGCCGGACTAAATGCCTAATCACTCGTGAGCGCTAATTCCTAGGCCGTTTGCCCGCATTGCCCCCCACAGAGCTTTACTCTCCATTACCGTTCGTTTACCGAGTGTTGAGAATCCCGCCGCTTCATCCCTCCCCCCGAGGAGACGGGACCCATGACAGCCACCACCTCCCCCACTTCCCCTCCCTCCGCGCCCTCCCCGCCCGCCGCCAAGGGCCTCCCGGGCGGCCTCCACGCCGACCTCTCCGCCTCCGTCGCCGTCTTCCTGATCGCCCTGCCGCTCTCCCTCGGCATCGCCCTGGCCACCGGCGCCCCGCTCCAGGCGGGGCTCGTCGCCGCCGCGGCCGGCGGGATCGTGGCCGCACGGCTCGGCGGAACACCGCTCCAGGTGAGCGGCCCCGCGACCGGACTCACCGTGGTCACCGCCGAGTTGATCCAGCACTACGGCTGGCGCACCACCTGTGCCATCACCGTGCTCGCCGGCCTGTGCCAGCTCGGCCTCGCCGCACTGCGGACCGCCCGGTCCGCGCTGATGGTCAGCCCGGCGATCGTCCACGGGATGCTCGCCGGTGTCGGCGTGACCATCGCGCTGGCGCAGCTGCACATCGTGCTCGGCGGCACCCCGCAGAGCTCCGCCCTGGCCAATGTCCGCGGACTTCCCGACCAGTTGGCCGATCTGCATCCCGCCGCGCTCGGTGTCAGCGTGCTCACCCTGGCCGTCCTGCTGTGCTGGCCGCGGCTGCCGGGCCGCGCCGGGCGGAACCTGCGCAAGGTGCCCGCCGCGCTGGCCGCCGTCGCCGTCGCCACGGCCGTCGCCGCCCTCGCCGGGCTCAGCCTGCCCCGCGTGGACCTGCCGTCCTGGCGCAGCCACGCGCTGCCCGAACTGCCGGAGGGCCCGGTCCTCGGCATCATCGCCGCCGTCCTGACCATCACCCTGGTCGGCAGTGTGGAGTCCCTGCTCTCGGCCGTGGCCACGGACAAGCTGACCGCCACCCAGCGGGGCACCGGGAGGCGCCCCGCACGGGCCGACCTCAACCGCGAACTGCGCGGCCAGGGCGCCGCGAACATCGTCTCCGGGGCGCTGGGCGGTCTGCCCGTCGCGGGCGGCGCCGTCCGCAGCATGGCGAACGTCAAAGCCGGTGCCGTCAGCCGCCGTTCGGCCATGCTGCACGGGCTGTGGATCCTGCTCGCCGCCGGGCTGCTCGTCCCGGCCCTCGACCTGATCCCGCTCGCCGCGCTCGCCGCGCTGGTGATGGCGGTGGGCGTGCAGATGGTGAATGCCACGCACCTGCGCACCGTCACCCGGCACCGCGAGATCCTCGTCTACGCCACGACCATCGTGGCCGTGGTCCTCGGCGGGGTCCTGGAGGGCGTCGCCATCGGCATCGCGATGGCCGTCGCCCTGGCACTGCACCGCCTGGCCCGGACCCGGATCACCGTCGAGCAGCTCGACAGCGGGGTCCACCGGGTATGGGCCCGCGGGCAGTTGACCTTCCTGGCGGTGCCGCGGCTGAGCCGGGTGCTGAACCAGATCCCGCACCACGCGCACGCCGTGATCGAGCTGGACGGCTCGTTCATGGACCACGCCGCCTACGAGACCCTCCAGGACTGGCAGGACGCCCACCTGGCCCACGGGGGCTCGCTGGAGGTCACCGGCCGGTCGGGAGCACGGATCGCCGAGGCGGAGCAGGCCCAGCGGGCCGAGCGCGCCGAGCGGGGTGCCGATCGGGGTGCACAGCGCGGGGACCACCAGTGCTGCCGGCCCTGGACCCCCTGGCAGAACCACTGCGACCACCGCGGCACGGCGGCCCGTACGGACACCACGGACACCACGCACGCGGTGGACGCAGCGGACGCGGCGGACGCGAGCCCGGCCACACCCTCCGTCCCGGCCCCGGTCCCCGCCGCGCAGGCCGGGCCCCGCGGGCGCGGCGCCGGTCAACTGGCCAACGGGATCAGCGCCTTCCAGCGGGACACCGCCCCGCACGTGCGCGAGGAACTGGCCCGGCTGGCCCGGGAGGGGCAGCGGCCCTCGCAGCTCTTCCTCACCTGCGCGGACTCCCGCCTGGTGACCAGCATGATCACGGCCAGCGGCCCCGGTGACCTGTTCACGGTCCGCAACGTCGGCAACCTCGTCCCGCTCCCGGGGGCCGAGTCCACGGACGACTCCGTCGCGGCGGCCATCGAGTACGCCGTGGACGTCCTGCAGGTGGACAGCATCACGGTGTGCGGGCATTCGGGGTGCGGGGCCATGCAGGCGCTGCTCAACTCCGCGCCCGGGGCGCCCATGACCCCGCTGCGCAGGTGGCTGCGGCACGGGCTGCCGAGCCTGGAGCGGATGGCCAGCCGTCATCACGCCTGGGCGCGGATCTCCGGGAGGCTCCCGGCGGACGCCGTGGAGCAGCTCTGCCTGACCAATGTCGTACAGCAGCTGGAGCACCTGAAGGCCCACGAATCGGTGGCCCGGCGGCTCGCCGAAGGCACGCTGGAGCTGCACGGGATGTACTTCCACGTCGGGGAGGCCCAGGCCTACCTGCTGTCGGAGGGGCAGGACTTCTTCGACTGCCGGGTCTTCGACACCGTGGGCGCGGGCGCGGTGCGCGGCTGAACGGGCCGCGCGGCTGAACGGACTGCCCGGCTGAACGGGCCGCGCGGCTGAACGGGTAGCACCCGCCCGCGGGACCGTCCGCGGGGTGTTCCGCGGGATCTTTGAACCGATACCCTCCCGTATCCGTGCCACTGGGTGGCCCCCTTCCGCTCCCTGCAGCGGGAGGGGGCCACTCGTGCGTGGGCACGGGCGGGTAATAGGTCTACACCAATTCCCGGCAACCTCTTGTCACCCGGGCCATTGACTGATGAGCTATGCCCGGGGACACAACCGGGGACACAACGGACACCCTGGGAAAGGGAGATGCGTCGTGAGCAATGAAAGCCTGGCCAATCTGCTCAAGGAGGAGCGGCGGTTCGCACCGCCCGCCGATCTGGCCGCCGCCGCCAATGTGACCGAGGCTGCGTACGCACAGGCCGATGCGGACCGGCTGGGCTTCTGGGCCGAGCAGGCGCGCCGCCTGAGCTGGGCCACCGAGCCCACCGAGACGCTCGACTGGACCAACCCGCCCTTCGCGAAGTGGTTCGCGGACGGCAAGCTGAACGTCGCGTACAACTGCGTGGACCGCCACGTCGAGGCCGGCAACGGCGACCGGGTGGCCATCCACTTCGAGGGCGAGCCCGGCGACAGCCGCTCGATCACCTACGCCGAGCTCAAGGACGAGGTCTCCAGGGCCGCGAACGCCCTGACCGAGCTGGGCGTACAGGCCGGCGACCGGGTCGCCGTCTACCTGCCGATGATCCCCGAGGCGGTCGTCGCGATGCTCGCGTGCGCCCGCGTCGGCGCCGCGCACTCGGTCGTCTTCGGCGGTTTCTCCGCCGACGCCGTCGCCTCCCGCATCCAGGACGCCGACGCGAAGCTGGTCATCACCTCCGACGGCGGCTACCGCCGCGGCAAGCCCTCGGCCCTGAAGCCCGCCATCGACGAGGCCGTCGCCAAGTGTCCGCAGGTCGAGCACGTCCTCGTGGTGCGCCGCACCGGCCAGGACACCGCCTTCACCGAGGGCCGGGACGTCTGGTGGCACGAGATCGTCGAGCGGCAGTCCGCCGAGCACGCGCCGCAGGCCTTCGACGCGGAGCACCCGCTCTTCATCCTGTACACCTCGGGGACCACGGGTAAGCCGAAGGGCATCCTGCACACCTCCGGCGGCTACCTCACGCAGGCCTCGTACACCCACCACGCGGTGTTCGACCTGAAGCCGGAGAGCGACGTCTACTGGTGCACCGCCGACATCGGCTGGGTGACCGGGCACTCCTACATCGTCTACGGGCCGCTCGCCAACGGCGCGACCCAGGTGATGTACGAGGGCACACCGGACACCCCGCACCAGGGCCGGTTCTGGGAGGTCGTGCAGAAGTACGGCGTCACCATCCTCTACACCGCGCCCACCGCGATCCGTACGTTCATGAAGTGGGGCGACGACATCCCCGCGAAGTTCGACCTCTCGAGCCTGCGCGTCCTGGGCTCGGTCGGCGAGCCGATCAACCCCGAGGCCTGGATCTGGTACCGCAAGCACATCGGCGGCGACCGCTGCCCGATCGTGGACACGTGGTGGCAGACCGAGACCGGCGCGATGATGATCTCCCCGCTGCCCGGTGTCACCGAGACCAAGCCCGGTTCGGCCCAGCGCGCACTGCCCGGAATCTCCGCCACCGTCGTGGACGACGAGGCGAACGAGGTCCCGAACGGCGGGGGCGGCTACCTGGTCCTCACCGAGCCGTGGCCCTCGATGCTGCGCACCATCTGGGGCGACGACCAGCGGTTCATCGACACCTACTGGTCCCGCTTCGCGGGCAAGTACTTCGCGGGCGACGGCGCCAAGAAGGACGAGGACGGCGACATCTGGCTGCTCGGCCGGGTGGACGACGTGATGCTGGTCTCCGGCCACAACATCTCGACCACCGAGGTGGAGTCGGCGCTCGTCTCGCACCCCTCGGTCGCCGAGGCGGCGGTCGTCGGCGCGAACGACGAGACCACCGGCCAGGCCATCGTGGCCTTCGTCATCCTGCGCGGCAGCGCCTCCGAGACGGACACGCTGGTCGGCGAGCTGCGCAACCACGTGGGTGCCACGCTCGGCCCGATCGCCAAGCCGAAGCGGATCCTGCCCGTGCAGGAGCTGCCGAAGACCCGCTCGGGCAAGATCATGCGCCGTCTGCTGCGCGACGTGGCCGAGAACCGCGCGGTGGGCGACGTCACCACGCTCGCGGACTCCTCCGTCATGGACCTGATCCAGAGCAAGCTGCCGGCCGCGGGCAGCGAGGACTGAGCCGGGGCCCGTCAGGGCCCTACGACACGACGAAAGGGGCATCCGGCGCGGCGCGCCGGATGCCCCTTTCGCACATAAAGTGACGATCACCGGATACGCCCACGCGTACACCCTGTAAAGTATTAGACGGTTAAAGAACTACTCCACAGGGTGCGCCGGGAAGTCTGGTCGGCAACGTGTTTCGCCATGCCGTCCAACCCACCCCGGAGGTGCCCCCCGTGGCCGCGCCCAGCCCCACCGACCACCAGAGCCGCAAGCTCCTCGGCCGCCTCTCGCTGCCGGAGCGCCGCTTCGTGGCCGACGCCCTGCGCGCCGAGACGGTCGGCGGCGTCCTCCTCCTCGTGGCCGCGATCGCCGCCCTCATCTGGGCGAACGTGCCCGCCATCTCGGCGAGCTACGACAGCGTCCGCTCCTTCCACATCGGCCCCGCCTCCCTCGGCCTGGACCTCTCGCTCCAGCACTGGGCGGCCGACGGGCTGCTCGCCGTCTTCTTCTTCGTCGCCGGCATCGAGCTCAAGCGCGAGCTCGTCGCGGGCGACCTGCGCGATGCCAAGGCGGCCGCGCTCCCCGTGATCGCCGCGATCTGCGGCATGGCCGTGCCCGCGCTGGTCTACGTACTGACCAACGTGCTCGGCAACGGCTCGACGGACGGCTGGGCGGTCCCGACCGCCACCGACATCGCCTTCGCCCTGGCCGTCCTCGCCGTCATCGGCACCTCGCTGCCGTCGGCCCTGCGCGCGTTCCTGCTGACCCTGGCCGTCGTCGACGACCTGTTCGCCATCATGATCATCGCGGTGTTCTTCACCAGCGAGATCAACTTCCTGGCGCTCGGCGGGGCGGTCGCCGGCCTGGTCCTCTTCTGGTTCCTGCTCCGCGCGGGCGTGCGCGGCTGGTACGTCTACGTCCCGCTCGCCCTGGTCATCTGGGGCCTGATGTACAACAGCGGCGTCCACGCCACCATCGCCGGTGTCGCCATGGGCCTGATGCTGCGCTGCCACCGCAAGGAGGGCGAGGAGCACTCCCCCGGCGAGCACATCGAGCACCTGGTCCGGCCCCTCTCCGCCGGTCTGGCCGTCCCGCTGTTCGCCCTGTTCTCGGCCGGCGTCTCCCTGTCCGACGAGGCCATCGGCCAGGTCTTCACCCGGCCGGAGACCCTCGGCGTGGTGCTCGGCCTCGTCGTCGGCAAGACGCTCGGCATCTTCGGCGGCACCTGGCTCGCCGCCCGCTTCACCAAGGCCGAGCTGAACGACGACCTCGCCTGGCCGGACGTCTTCGCGGTCGCCTCGCTCGCCGGCATCGGCTTCACCGTCTCGCTCCTGATCGGCGAGCTCGCCTTCACCGACGACCCCGTCCTCACCGACGAGATCAAGGCCGCCGTCCTGATCGGCTCGCTGATCGCCGCGGTCCTCGCGTGCGTCCTGCTGAAGCTGCGCAACCGCAAGTACAAGGCGCTCATCGAGGACGAGGAGCGCGACGAGGACCTCGACGGCATCCCCGACATCTACGAGCAGGACAAGCCGGAGTACCACCTGCGGATGGCGAAGATCTACGAGGCCAAGGCGGCGGAGCACCTGCGCAGGGCCGAGGAGGCCGCGGCCGGCGCGCGGGAAACGCCGGCCGGTGCGGCGGCCGAAGCGGCGGCCGAAGCGGCGGCCGAAGCGGCGGGCGGGTCCAGCGCCGACGGCGGCCGTCCGGCATGATCTGACCTGACGACAGGACAGCCGTCGCAGTCGGATCACGGACGACAAGGGAGAGAGCGATGAGCACAGTGGACCAAGGGGCACCGGGAGCCGAGCGCACACTCGGCCAGCTGGTCGCCTCGGCCACCGCCGAGATGTCCGCCCTGGTGCACGACGAGATCGCCCTCGCCAAGGTGGAGATCAAGCAGGACGTCAAGCGCGCGGGCATCGGCAGCGGCGCCGCCGTCGTCGCGGGCGTGCTCCTCCTCTTCTCGCTGCCGGTGCTGAGCTTCGCGGCGGCCTACGGGATCCACAACCTCGGACTCGGGCTGGCCTGGTCCTTCCTGATCGTCGGCGTGGCGTTCTGGCTGCTCGCGGGCGTGATCGGACTGATCGCCATGGCAAAGTTCAAGAAGATCAAGCCGCCGGTGAAGACCATCGCCTCCGTCAAGGAGACGGCGGCCCTCGTCGGCACCGTCAAGCCCCACGCCCGGTCGGTCAGTGACAACGCCGTGGGTGTGGCACGCTCGTCCTCATGACCTCCCCCTCGTCGGATTCCGGCACGTCCGGTACGCCCCCCACGGCCGCCACGGCGGTCCGGATCGCCCTCCCCGGCGGGCGGGACGTCACGCACCGGGACGTCGCGGCCAATGGGGCGCGGTTCCACGTCGCCGAGCTGGGTGACGGACCGCTGGTGCTGCTCCTGCACGGGTTCCCGCAGTTCTGGTGGACGTGGCGGCACCAGATGACCGCGCTGGCCGACGCGGGCTACCGGGCGGTGGCGATGGACCTGCGCGGGGTGGGCGGCAGCGACCGCACCCCCCGCGGCTACGACCCGGCCAACCTGGCGCTCGACATCACCGGGGTCGTACGGTCCCTCGGCGAGCCCGACGCCGCCCTCGTCGGGCACGACCTGGGCGGCTACCTCGCCTGGACGGCGGCGGTGATGCGGCCGAAGCTGGTGCGCCGGCTGGTGGTCTCCTCGATGCCGCATCCGCGGCGCTGGCGGTCCGCGATGCTGTCCGACTTCGGGCAGACCCGCGCCAGCTCGCACATCTGGGGCTTCCAGCGGCCGTTCGTGCCCGAGCGGCAGCTCGTCGCCGACGACGGTGCGCTCGTCGGGGAGCTGATCCGTGACTGGTCGGGGCCGCGGCTCCCCGAGGAGGAGGACGTCGCGGTGTACCGGCGCGCGATGTGCATCCCCTCCACGGCACACTGCTCGGTCGAGCCGTACCGCTGGATGATGCGGTCCATGGCCCGGCCCGACGGCCTGCAGTTCAACCGGCGCATGAAGCGGCCGGTGCGGGTGCCCACGCTGCACCTGCACGGCTCGCTCGATCCGGTGATGCGCACCCGCAGCGCGGCGGGATCCGGGCAGTACGTCGAAGCCCCGTACCGCTGGCGGCTCTTCGACGGGCTCGGGCACTTCCCGCACGAGGAGGACCCGGCGGCGTTCTCGACGGAGCTGGTCAACTGGCTGAAGGATCCCGAGCCCGACCGCTGAGCCGGCAGTCGAACCGACAGCCGCGTCGCCAGTCGCTTATATGACAAGCATTCAATTGCCTCGCGCATAGGCCAATTGGCCGCCCTCAACGCGATTACGGACCTTGGGCCCCGGGCACAGCTCGGAGTATGAGCTGGACGCACGACTACGGTGACACCGCACACGAACGGCGCTCGACGGTCACGCCGGGCACGCACAGGGGGCAGGGCCGCGAAGGCCACGACGACCCCCGACTCGGGATTCCGCGCATCCTGCGCCGGCGGGCCCGCTGGGTCTCCGCCCGGCTCAGGCACCAACGTACGTAGACACACCCAGGCAGGGGCCGGGAAGCCGGCAGGGCCACCCACCGGACCGGACGGCGCTACGGGAGCCCCACAGGGCCCCCGTAGGGCTCAGGCAGGGCCCCCGTAGGGCTCAGAGGGCGCAGCCCTGGCTGCCGACCCGCCGGTCCGCCGTCGCACCGGAAGCGATGTCCTCGCGGATCTCGTCCGCGGTCAGGGCGTAACCGGTGTTGGCGTCGTCGAGGGACTTCGCGAAGACGACCCCGTACACCTTGCCCTCGGGCGTCAGCAGCGGGCCGCCGGAGTTGCCCTGACGGACCGTCGCGTACAGGGAGTAAACGTCTCGTCGCACCGTTCCCCGGTGGTAGATGTCCGGGCCGGTGGCGTTGATCCGGCCGCGCACGCGCGCCGCGCGGACGTCGTACGAGCCGTTCTCCGGGAAGCCGGCGACGATGGCGTCGCTGCCGCTCGTCGCGTCCTTGTCGGCGAACTCCAGCGCGGGCGCCTTCAGCCGGGGCACGTCCAGGACGGCGATGTCGCGCTCCCAGTCGTAGAGCACGACCTTGCCGTCGTAGAGCTTGCCCTCGCCGCCGACCTGCACGGTCGGTTCGCCGACCCCGCCGACGACGTGCGCGTTGGTCATCACCTTGCCCGGCGCGAAGACGAAGCCGGTGCCCTCCAGCACCTTGCTGCACGCGGGCGCCGTACCGACGACCTTCACGATCGACTGCTTGGCGTACTCGGCCACGGAGCTGCGCGCGAGCAGCGGATCGGGCGGCTGGACCTCGGTGATCGGCTCGTTGGAGAACGGGCTGAAGACCTGCGGGAAGCCGTTGCGGGCGAGGGTGGAGCTGAAGTCCGTGAACCAGGTGTTCGCCTGCGCGGGAAGGACCCGCGAGACGCCGAAGAGCACCTTGGAGTTGCGGACTTCCTTGCCCAGCGTCGGAATGGACGTGCCCGCGACCATGGAGCCGATCAGCCACGCCACCAGCAGCATCGCGACCACGTTCACCAGGGCGCCGCCCGTCGCGTCGAGCGCGCGGGCCGGGGACCAGGTGATGTGGCGCCGGAGCTTGTTGCCCAGGTGCGTGGTCAGCGCCTGGCCGATCGAGGCACAGATGATGATCACGACCACGGCGATGACGACGACCGTGGTGGACACCTGGGTGCCGTTGTCGGTGACCCGGTCCCAGATCAGGGGCAGCAGGGACACGGCGACGAGACCACCGCCGAGGAAGCCGATCACCGACAGGATGCCGACGACGAACCCCTGGCGGTAGCCGACGATCGCGAACCATACGGCGGCGAGCAGCAACAGGATGTCCAGCACGTTCACAGGGCTCACCGTCTCATGCGCGCCAGTCGAGCGGGACTTCCCGGGACCGGTCCCAGGGGCGCTCCCACCCGGCGAAGTGCAGGATCCGGTCGATCACGCCGGCGGTGAAACCCCAGACCAGAGCCGATTCCACGGTGAAGGCCGGCCCCTGGAAGCCTCCGGGGTGCACGACGGTGACCCGGTGCCCGGGGTCCGTGAGATCGGCCACGGGCACCGTGAAGACGCGGGCGGTCTCGGCCGGGTCGACCACGCCGACCGGGCTGGGGGCGCGCCACCAGCCGAGCACCGGGGTCACGACGAACTCGCTGACCGGGATGTAGAGCGGGGGCAGCACCCCGAAGAGCTGGACCCCGGCCGGATCCAGCCCGGTCTCCTCCTCCGCCTCGCGCAGCGCGGCCCGCAGCGGGCCGGTGGTGCGCGGGTCGCCGTCCTCGGGGTCGAGGGCGCCGCCGGGGAACGAGGGCTGGCCGGGGTGCGAGCGCAGCGTGCCGGCGCGCTCCATCAGCAGCAGCTCGGGGCCCCGGGGACCCTCGCCGAAGAGGATCAGTACGGCGGACTGGCGGCCGCGGCCGTCCTCCGGCGGCAGGAACCGGCTCAGCTGGGTGGGCCGGACCGTGCGGGCCGCCTCGACGACGGGGTCCAGCCAGTCGGGCAGGCCCTCGGTACGCAGGTCGGTGCTTCCGCGCCGGCGGTTCTGCGTGGCCTCACTCATGGGCACCCCTGTCCGTGCTTCTGCGCTGCTGCGGTTCTGCGGTTGTGCGCTGCTGCGGTTGTGCGCTGCTGCGGGTCCTGCGGTTGTGCGCTGCTGCTGCGGGTCCTGCGGCTGTGCGCTGCTGCTGCGGGTCCTGCGGTTGTGCGCTGCTGCTGCGGGTCCCGCGTTCCGCAAAACGCGGGGCGGGTACCGATTCGTTCCTTGCGGGTGCGGCCGCGCCGCGGGGCTCAGGCGTCCGCCGGGCCGGGCCTGGCCGGCGCCGGGAGGCCCGGGTAGTCCGGGGGCGGGCTCAGGCGCTGGCCGGGCTGGCCGCCCTTCTCGTACTTCAGGAGCTTCGCCGCCTTCTCCGGGTCGGTCTCGCCCTCCCCGTAGGCCGGACAGAGCGGTGCGATCGGGCAGGCGCCGCAGGCGGGCTTGCGGGAGTGGCAGATCCGGCGGCCGTGGAAGACGACGCGGTGCGAGAGCATCGTCCACTCGCTCTTCGGGAAGATCGCGCAGATCTCCGCCTCGACCTTCTCCGGGTCCTCCTGCTCGGTCCACTTCCAGCGCCGCACCAGCCGGCCGAAGTGGGTGTCGACGGTGATCCCGGGGACTCCGAAGGCATTGCCGAGGACCACGTTCGCCGTCTTGCGGCCCACGCCGGGGAGCGTCACCAGGTCCTCGATCCGGCCCGGCACCTCACCGTCGAAGTTGTCGCGCAGGGCGGCGGAGAGGCCGAGGAGGGACTTCGCCTTCGCCCGGAAGAACCCGGTCGGCCGGATGATCTCCTCCAGGGCCTCCGGATCGGCTCCGGCCATGTCCTCGGGGGTCGGGTACGCGGCGAAGAGCGCCGGGGTCGTCTGGTTCACGCGCAGGTCGGTGGTCTGCGCGGACAGGACGGTGGCGACCAGCAGCTCGAAGGGGTTGCGGAAGTCGAGCTCCGGGTGCGCGTACGGGTAGACCTCCGCCAGCTCGCGGTTGATCCTGCGCGCCCGACGCACCATCGCCAGATGGCTCTCCGGCTTCGTACCGGCCTTCTTGACCTTGCTCTCTGCCATCCCCGAAGGCTACGCCGAGCGGCCCTCCGCCCGTGGCCGGACGTGACCTCCGCCCGGAAGGGGTTTCTTGGCCGAAGTTTTGCCCTGGGACGGGGGTGACTGCGCCGGGAGGGCTCCCACCGGGCCATGTTCGCCCACGGCTGAATTTACTGTGGTCGTCACTCCCCCGGACCCCTTGGCCTGTGCTCTCACCGGCCTGTTGGACACCCGGCCGGTCCGGCACGGAGCCGCGACGACCATCCCGGACCTCAGGTAACACCACCCCGATCGGCCTCTCGCCGCACAGCACACCCGTACGTCCGGCATCCTTGTGATGAGCGTGATTGATCGCACTGTTTGAGCCGTCCGGCAAAATGGGGGAGCGATCCCCCGGCTGGTCGACATAGGAGAGAGACTCGTGGACGACGTACTGCGGCGTGCCCCGCTCTTCGCGGCGCTCGATGACGAGCAGGCCGCGGAGCTCCGCGCCTCCATGGGCGAGGTGACCCTCGCACGTGGTGACGCCCTGTTCCACGAGGGCGACCCCGGTGACCGGCTCTACGTCGTCACCGAGGGCAAGGTGAAGCTGCACCGCACCTCCCCCGACGGCCGCGAGAACATGCTGGCCGTCCTCGGCCCCGGAGAGCTGATCGGCGAGCTGTCGCTGTTCGACCCGGGCCCGCGCACCGCCACCGCCACCGCGCTGACCGAGGTCAAGCTGCTGGGTCTGGGTCACGGAGACCTCCAGCCCTGGCTGAACGCCCGGCCCGAGGTGGCGACCGCGCTGCTGCGCGCCGTCGCGCGGCGCCTGCGCAAGACCAACGACCAGATGTCCGACCTGGTCTTCTCCGACGTTCCGGGCCGCGTGGCCCGCGCGCTCCTCGACCTGTCGCGCCGCTTCGGCGTGCAGTCCGAGGAGGGCATCCACGTCGTGCACGACCTCACGCAGGAGGAGCTGGCCCAGCTCGTCGGCGCGTCGCGCGAGACCGTGAACAAGGCCCTGGCCGACTTCGCGGGACGCGGATGGCTCCGCCTGGAGGCGCGCGCGGTGATCCTGCTGGACGTGGAGCGGCTCGCGAAGCGCTCGCGCTGACGCCCACCCCGGTCCGTTCCGGTTGAGGGGTCCTGCCCGGTCGGGCGGGGCCCCTTTCCGCGCTCCCGACCCCTTTCCGCGTTCCCGGCCCCGGCCCTTTGCGCGGTCCCGCGCAGCTCCGTTCCGGGGGCTCCGCCCCGCGCCCCGCACCCGGCATGCCGCCGGGGCCGCATCAGCTGCCACAGTGGACCCATGGAGCACAGAGGCCTCGACGCGTACGGGTACTTCGAGCGCGAAGGCTCGCTCGGGCAGGTGCAGGCCGAGTTCCGCGCGGTCGTCGCCGCCGCGCGGGAGCGGATCGGGGACGCGTACGGGCGACGGCTGCACAGCGCCTACCTTTACGGGTCCGTGCCGCGCGGGACGGCCCGGCCCGGGCGGTCCGACCTCGACCTGCTCATCGCCCTGCACCACGCGCCCGGCGAGCAGGACCGCGACACCACCGACGCGCTGGCGCGCGGCCTCGACGAGGAGTTCCCGCAGATCGACGGGGTCGGGGTCCTGCTCTACGGCAAGGACCGGCTGCTGAGCGAGCAGGAACGTGACGACCTGGGCTGGTTCCTCGCCTGCCTGTGCACCCCGCTGCTCGGCGCGGACCTGGCCGAGCACCTGCCCCGCTACCGCCCGGACAGCCTGCTCGCCCGCGAGACCAACGGCGACCTCGCCGAACTGCTGCCCCGCGTGCGCGAGCGGATCCGGCAGGCGGCCACGCCGGAGGCCCACCGCACGCTGTGCCGGGCCGTCTCACGGCACCTCGTGCGGACCGGGTTCACCCTCGTCATGCCCCGGTGGGGCGGCTGGACCAGCGACCTCACCGAGTCGGCGGAGGTGTTCGGCCAGTACTACCCCGAGCGCGCCGAGCAGATGCGCGCCGCGGCCGCCGCCGCGCTGGAACCGGTCGCGGACCCGGCCGTCCTGCGCGCCTACGTCGAGGACCTCTGGCCGTGGCTCGCGGACGAGTACGCCGCCCGGCACGGGACGAAGACGCCCCGGCCCCAAGCGGACACTCCCTAGAGGGCTTCGACCGCCCGCTTGGCCTCCGCCAGGCCCGCTCCGGTGGCCTCGCGGTAGGCCTTGATCGCCGCCACCGTGCGGCCCTCCGCGGCCAGGGCCCGTATGCCGTCCATCCCGTCCGGCTCCGGCTCCACGATGGCGAAGTGGTCCAGGAGCAGCCCGAGGCGTCGCTCCAGCCGGTCCGTCTTGCGTTCCACCTCCCGGATCCGCAGCGTCACCGACGAAACGATCCAGCTCGCGGTGGCGATCAGCGCGAGGATCAGGATGAGCATCATTCGGGGCCCCCGGGAATCAGTCCGTGATCTTGAAGGTACTCCAGCTGCGCCCGGACGGACCATTCCGCGGCCGGCCACAGCGACCGGTCCACGTCCGCGTAGACGTGGGCGACGACCGCCTCGGGGGTGGTCAGGCCGTTCTCGACCGCCGTCTCGATCTGCGCCAGGCGGTGGGCCCGGTGGGCGAGGTAGAACTCCACCGCGCCCTGCGCGTCGTCCAGGACCGGCCCGTGCCCCGGGAGCACCGTGCGGACCCCGTCGTCGACCGTCAGCGAGCGCAGCCGGCGCAGCGAGTCCAGGTAGTCGCCCAGGCGCCCGTCGGGGTGCGCGACGACCGTGGTGCCGCGTCCCAGGATCGTGTCGCCGGTCAGGACCGCCCGGTCGGCGGGCAGGTGGAAGCAGAGCGAGTCCGCGGTGTGGCCGGGCGTGGGGACCACGCGCAGTTCCAGACCGCCCGTGCGGACGACCTCCCCGGCGGCCAGGCCCTCGTCACCCAGGCGCAGGGCCGGGTCCAGAGCGCGGACCTTCGTCCGGGTCAGCTCGGCGAAGCGGGCCGCGCCCTCCGCGTGGTCGGGGTGGCCGTGGGTCAGGAGGGTGAGCGCGACCCGCTTGCCCTGCTTCTCGGCGGCGGCGATCACCGCGCGCAGGTGTACGTCGTCCAGCGGGCCGGGGTCGATCACCACGGCCAGGTCGGAGCCGGGCTCGGAGACGAGCCAGGTGTTGGTGCCGTCGAGGGTCATCGCGGAGGCGTTCGGGGCCAGGACGTTCACCGCGCGGGCGGTGGCGGGCCCGGAGACGACCATCCCGCGGGGCTGGCCGGGCAGGGCGGCGGCGTCGGTCATGCGGGGGCTCCTCCCGGGCGCGCGGGGCCGGAGCCCGGCTCCACGGGGGCCGTGGCGGCCGCGGGGTCCGTGGCGGCCGCGGGGGCCGTGGCGGCCGCGGGGGCCGTGAGGCGGACGCGCTTGGTGAACTCGTCGTGGCCCGGCCAGCTGAGCACGAGCTCCCCGTCCGCGAGGGTGGCCTGGGCCAGGACCGGGGTCAGGTCCTGGGCGCCGGCCGCGGCCAGCGCCTCGGCGGGGCTCCCGTACGGCTCCAGGGAGCGCAGGGTGGTGATGGTGGGCGGCATCATCAGCAGCTCGCCCTTGTCGTAGCCGGCTGCGGCGTCGGCGGGGCGGATCCACACCGTGCGGTCGGCCTCGGTGGAGGCGTTGCGGGTGCGCTGGCCTTCGGGGAGGGCCGCGACGAAGAACCAGGTGTCGTACCGGCGCGGCTCGAACTCCGGGGTGATCCAGCGGGCCCACGCGCCGAGCAGGTCGGAGCGCAGGACCAGGCCCCGGCGGTCGAGGAACTCCGCGAAGGACAGCTCACGGGCGACCAGCGCCGCGCGGGCGGCCTCCCAGTCCTCACCGGTGGTGTCGCCGACGACGGTGTCCGCGGACTCGCCCGCGAGCAGCACCCCGGCCTCCTCGAAGGTCTCGCGGACGGCTCCGCAGACGATCGCCTGGGCGGTGGCGGGGTCGGTGCCCAGCCGCTCCGCCCACGCGGCGCGGCTCGGGCCGGCCCAGCCGATGAGGTGGTCCTCGTCGCGCGGGTCCACTCCGCCGCCGGGATACGCGTACGCGCCTCCCGCGAAGGCCATCTCGACGCGGCGGCGCAGCATGTGCACGGCGGGGCCGTCGGGGGTGTCGCGCAGCAGCATCACGGTGGCGGCGCGCCTGGGTTCCACCGGGGTGAGGGCGCCGTCCGCGAGGGCGCGGATCCGGTCGGGCCACTCCGGCGGGTACCACTGACCTCCGGCGGAGGTCTCTTGCTGACCGTACTGACCATTCGGCATGGCGGGATGCTACGGGCATCCGGGCCGATGTTCGAGGGGTGGCCTCCGCACACCGCCGCGCGGGGCCGTGGCCCGCCGCGGATGTGCCGCTGCGCGGGGCGGGGTCCCCTGCGCCGGAGGGGCTGGATCACCCTGGGGCGATCCAGCCCCTCCGGGGCGGGCACTGAGGCGGGTCAGGCTCCCGGGACCAGTTCGACCTGGATCTCGATCTCGACCGGGGCGTCCAGCGGGAGGACCGCCACGCCGACCGCGCTGCGGGCGTGCACGCCCTTGTCGCCGAGGACGGCGCCCAGCAGCTCGCTCGCGCCGTTCAACACGCCCGGCTGGGCCGTGAAGTCGGGGGCGGAGGCGACGAAGCCCACCACCTTCACGACACGCGCGATCTTGTCGAGGTCGCCGACCACGGACTTCACCGCGGCGAGCGCGTTCAGCGCGCAGGTCGCGGCCAGCTCCTTGGCCTGCTCCGCCGAGACCTCGGCGCCGACCTTGCCGGTGAGCGGCAGGTTGCCCTTGACCATCGGGAGCTGGCCCGCGGTGTACACGTAGGCGCCCGACCGCACGGCCGGCTGGTACGTGGCCAGCGGCGGGACGACCTCGGGCAGGGTCAGGCCGAGTTCCGCCAGCCTCGCCTCGACGACTCCGCTCATGCCGCCTTCTCCCGCTTCAGGTAGGCCACGAGCTGCTCGGGGTTGTTCGGCCCGGGGACGACCTGGACGAGCTCCCAGCCGTCCTCGCCCCAGGTGTCCAGGATCTGCTTGGTGGCGTGGACCAGCAGCGGGACGGTCGCGTATTCGAACTTCTTGGTCATGGGAGCGAGCGTAGTGCCTGCCGTGCGGGGCCCCGCCACCACCGCCGCCGCCCGGGAGGAATTAGGCTCGGGCCCTGTGAGCAGGCTCCAGGTGGTCAGCGGCAAGGGCGGCACCGGCAAGACCACGGTCGCCGCGGCACTCGCGCTCGCCCTCGCACGCGAGGGCAGGCGGACTCTTCTGGTGGAGGTCGAGGGCAGGCAGGGCCTCGCCCAGGTCTTCGGGGCGGAGGCGCTCCCCTACGAGGACCGGAAGATCGCCGTCGCCTCGGGCGGCGGGGAGGTCTACGCGCTCGCCATCGACGCGGAGCGGGCCCTCCTGGACTACCTCCAGATGTTCTACAAGCTCGGCTCGGCCGGCCGCGCCCTGAAGAAGCTCGGCGCCATCGACTTCGCGACGACCATCGCGCCGGGGCTGCGGGACGTGCTGCTGACGGGCAAGGCCTGCGAGGCGGTCCGCCGCAAGGACAAGGCCGGCCGGTTCGTCTACGACCACGTGATCATGGACGCTCCGCCGACCGGGCGGATCACCCGCTTCCTGAACGTCAACGACGAGGTGGCGGGCCTGGCCCGGTTCGGGCCGATCCACAACCAGGCGCAGGCCGTCATGAAGGTCCTCAAGTCCCCCGATACGGCCGTGCACCTGGTCACCCTGCTGGAGGAGATGCCCGTGCAGGAGACCGCCGACGGGATCGCCGAACTGCGGCAGGCGGGCCTGCCGGTGGGGCGGGTCGTCGTCAACATGGTCCGGCCGCACCACCTCGACGAGGGCGCCCTGCGCGCCGCCGCCGGCGAGCGGCGCTCCGAGGTCTCCCGGGCCCTGTCCCGGGCCGGCCTCGGCAGCGCCCGGCACGGCGGGCCCGCCGAACGGCTGGTGGACCCGCTGCTCACCCAGGCTTCGGAGCACGCGAGCCGCGTGGAGCTGGAGCGGGCCCAGCGCACCGTCCTGACGGGGCTGGGCGTGCCGACGTACGAACTCCCCCTGCTCGGCGCGGGGATGGACCTGGCCGGGCTGTACGGGCTCGCCGCGGAGCTGCGGAAGCAGGTGGGCGAGGAATGAGCGAGGGCGGGACGGTGGAGGCCAGGATGGACGCTCCCCCGCGGCTGGACGTCGACCGGCTGCTGGACGACCGGCAGACCCGGATCATCGTGTGCTGCGGCGCGGGCGGGGTCGGCAAGACCACGACGGCCGCGGCGCTCGGGGTACGGGCGGCCGAGCGGGGCCGCAAGGTGGTCGTCCTGACCATCGACCCGGCGCGCAGGCTGGCCCAGTCGATGGGGATCGACTCGCTCGACAACACCCCGCGCGAGGTGAAGGGCGTCAAGGGCCCCGCGGGCGGCGAACTGCACGCCATGATGCTCGACATGAAGCGGACCTTCGACGAGATCGTCGAGGGCCACTCCGACCCCGAGCGGGCGCAGGCCATCCTCGCCAACCCCTTCTACCAGTCCCTGTCGGCCGGCTTCGCGGGCACGCAGGAGTACATGGCGATGGAGAAGCTGGGGCAGCTGCGGGCCCGGGACGACTGGGACCTGATCGTGGTGGACACCCCGCCGAGCCGCTCCGCGCTGGACTTCCTGGACGCGCCGGGCCGCCTGGGGTCCTTCCTGGACGGGAAGTTCATCCGGGTGCTGATGGCTCCGGCGAAGGTGGGCGGCCGGGCGGGGATGAAGTTCCTCAATGTCGGCATGTCGATGATGACGGGCACGCTGAGCAAGCTGATGGGTGCCTCGCTGCTGAAGGACGTACAGACCTTCGTGGCCGCCATGGACACGATGTTCGGCGGCTTCCGCACCCGCGCGGACGCGACCTTCCAGCTCCTGCAGGCTCCCGGTACGGCGTTCCTCGTGGTCTCCGCGCCCGAGCCGGACGCGCTGCGCGAGGCCGCGTACTTCGTGGAACGGCTGGCCGCCGAGCGGATGCCGCTGGCCGGGCTCGTACTGAACCGGGTGCACGGCAGCGACGCCGAACAGCTCTCCGCGGAGCGGGCGTTGGCCGCCGCGGAGAATCTTGAAGAAGGCGGCATTGTGGATCAGGAGTCCGGGAAAGCTGGACTTCGTGACGCGACGGAAACCGACCCGGAGACCGGCCCGGAGGCCGACCCCGACACCGACCCTGACACCGACACCCGCACAGGGCGAGAGACCGGCGCCGACCCCGTGAACGCCGGCGCGGACGCCGACGTGGACGTGATCACGGCAGGACTGCTCCGCCTGCATGCGGAGCGCATGCAGGTCATCGCGCGCGAACAGCGCACGCGTGACCGCTTCACCTCTCTGCACCCCGAGGTGGCGGTGGCCCAAGTGGCCGCCCTGCCCGGCGACGTACACGACCTCGCCGGGCTGCGGGCCATCGGAGAGCGGCTCGCGACCGGGGTTCCGGCCGGAGCGTAGGCGTTCCTACGACGTGGTGCCCGGGTGGTCTACCCGGCTGCCGCGTACGTTTCGTACGGAACGCCGATCTCGTCCTCGTCATCCATGGTGAGGATGCCCGTACTGCGCTCGTACTCCGTGCGTGCGGTTTCGAGCAGGCGCCGCCACGAGGTGACGGTGGGACGCCGGCGCAACAGCGCACGTCGTTCCCGCTCGGTCATTCCGCCCCACACGCCGAACTCGACACGATTGTCGAGCGCGTCGGCCAGGCACTCGGTCCGCACCGGACATCCGGTGCACACCGCCTTGGCCCTGTTCTGTGCCGCTCCTTGAACGAACAGTTCATCCGGATCGGTAGTGCGGCAGGCTGCCTGCGCACTCCAGTCGGTAACCCAGCCCATCCCGGCGCCGTCCTCTCCCGAATCGAGGCTCCCCCACGGCGGTAGCGGCATATTCACCGCTGCCAGTTGAGGACGTTACGGAAGGCGGGCACAGTGCAACACCCCCGACGGGCCCAATCTTGAATGGTCCGAACGGACTATGGGTAAGCGGCAGATCACCCGACGGAGTGATCCTGCGACATGCCCGACCATTCCGGCGATTTGGGTGAAATCGGCGGGGCATGCTGATCACAGGGGGCGGGATTCGGACATGCGTCCACCCCATTCGGGAAGGGTGAAAAACAAGCCGAGGGGTTGATGTCCCACCGCACTGCTGTGACAGTTGAGGACAGCTTAGGCCAAGGCATTCGCGCGTGTCCGGCGAATGAGAACGTAGGCTGCCCTCCATGGGAAAGAAGCGCTCGGGCGGCGGGCTCACGGGGCCACAGCAGGCCGCCAAGTTCCTCGGTGTGTCCGTTCTCTCCGGAGTTGTACTTGCGGGCATCGCGATCCCGGGCGCCGGCGCCCTCGGACTCGCGGCCAAGGGCACGGTCGAAGGATTCGATGAGATCCCGGCCAATCTCAAGACACCGCCGTTGAGCCAGCGCACCACGATTCTGGACGCAGAGGGTGGCCTGATCGCCACGGTCTATTCGCGTGACCGGCAGGTGGTCCCCATCACGGCCATCTCCCCGTACATGCAGAAGGCCATCGTCGCGATCGAGGACTCCCGGTTCTACGAGCACGGCGCGGTCGACCTCAAGGGCATCCTGCGTGCGGTCAACCGCAATGCCCAGGAGGGCGGCGCGGCGCAGGGCGCGTCGACGCTGACGCAGCAGTACGTGAAGAACGTCTTCGTCGAGGAAGCCGGCGACGACGAGACGAAGGTGCGCGAGGCCCAGGAGAAGAGCCTCGGGCGCAAGATCCGCGAGCTGAAGTACTCGATCCAGGTCGAGGAGGAGCTCGGGAAGAACAAGATCCTCGAGAACTACCTCAACATCACGTACTTCGGGCAGCAGGCCTACGGAATCGAATCCGCGGCCCAGCGCTACTTCAGCAAGCCCGCCAAGGACCTGACCCTGGACGAGGCAGCGATGCTGGCCGGCGTGGTGCAGTCGCCGAGCCGGTACGACCCGGTGAACGACTCGCAGGAGGCGACGAAGCGCCGCAACATCGTCCTCCAGCGCATGGCCGACGTGAAGAACATCTCCCAGGCCGAGGCGGACGCGGCGAAGGCGAAGCCGCTCAAGCTGAAGGTGACCAAGCCGAAGAACGGCTGCATCACCGCGGTCAAGGGCGCGGGCTTCTTCTGCGACTTCGTGCGCAACACCTTCCTCGACGACACCGCCTTCGGGAAGACCCGCGAGGAGCGGGCGAAGGTCTGGAACCAGGGCGGCCTCACCGTCCGCACGACCCTGGACCCGCAGTCGCAGGACTCCGTCAACGAGTCCATCAAGGACCACGTGGACCAGGACGACAAGGTCGCGACGGCCGTCACCCTCGTCCAGCCCGGCACCGGGCGGGTCCTCGCCATGGGCCAGTCCAAGCCGTACGGCTTCGGCAAGAACGAGACCCAGATCAACTTCTCGGTGGACAAGAAGATGGGCGGCTCGAACTTCGGCTTCCCGACCGGCTCCACCTTCAAGGCGTTCGTCGCGGCCGCGGCCCTGGAGGGCGGGCTGCCTCCGACGAAGATGTACCAGTCCCCGTACGACATGGACTACCCGAGCCCGGTGCGGACCTGTGGCGACAAGCCCTGGGTCAACACCGACCACGCGAAGGTGGAGAACGAGACCGAGTCCGAGGTCGGCCCGTACGGGATGAAGGAGGCGATGGCCAAGTCGGTCAACACCTACTTCGTGGAAATGATCTCCGAGGTGGGACTGTGCCCCGTGACCGAGATGACCACCAAGCTCGGTGTGATCCCGGCCAACGGCGCCAAGCTCCCCGAGGTCCCCGCCATCGCGCTCGGCAGTGAGGGCATGTCCCCGCTGACCATGGCCAACGCCTACGCCACCTTCGCCAACCGCGGCGTGTACTGCACCCCGGTCACCATCGAGTCGATCACCGACTCGCACGGCAAGGCGCTGACGGTCCCGAAGTCCAAGTGCGGCCGCGCGATGAGCGAACGGACCGCCGACACCATCAACACGCTGCTGCTCGGCGTGGTCGACTCCGGTACGGGCCAGCAGTCGGGCCTGAAGGACCGGGAGAGCGCCGGCAAGACGGGTACCACCGACAGCCGGTACAACGCCTGGTTCGTCGGCTACACCCCGAACATGGCCGGCGCGACCTGGGTCGGCTCCGGCGGCGCCAAGCAGGTGTCGATGGAGAACATCACCATCGGCGGCCAGTACTACGACAAGGTCTTCGGCGGTGGCCTGCCCGGCCCGATCTGGAAGCAGGCCGTCTCCGGCGCGCTCTCCGGCCGCGAGGCCCCGAGCTTCACCACGGTGAACATCCCCGACACCCCGAGCCCGTCCCCCGGCGGCAAGCCCAGCGGCAAGCCCAACAAGCCAGGCAAGCCGGGCCGCGGCGACGGCAAGCCCGGTGACGGCAAGCCGGGCAACGGCCGGACCGCCGGGCAGACCGGCGGAACCACCGGCGGGGACACGGGCGGCAGGGGCGGGGACGACCCGCTCGGCGGGATCACGCTCCCGCCGGGCATCATCGGCGGCCGCGACTAGACGCCGTAGGACCCGTAGGACCCGTAGGACCCGTAGGACCCGTAGGGCCCTTGAAGTCCGCGGCGAAGAACACGGGAGGGCCCCCACCAGATCCGCATCCGGATCTGGTGGGGGCCCTCCCGTTTTCCCTGACGGGAACGGCGCACGTACGCGCCTGCGTACTGAGGCCCGGCGCTACGACAGGTGCTTCTTGACGGCGGCGGCGACGCGCCCGCCCTCCGCCAGACCCGCGACCTTCGGGTTCACGATCTTCATCACGGCGCCCATGGCCCGCGGCCCCTCGGCTCCCGCCGCCCGGGCCTCCTCCACGGCCTGCGCCACGATCGCGTCGAGCTCCGCCTCGCCGAGCTGCTTGGGCAGGTAGGTGTCGAGGAACTCGCCCTCGGCGGTCTCCCGCGCGGCCTGCTCGGGACGGCCACCCTGCGCGAAGGCGTCGGCGGCCTCGCGGCGCTTCTTCGCCTCCTTGGCGATCACCTTGAGGACTTCCTCGTCGGAGAGCACCCGGGCTTCCTTGCCCGCGACTTCCTGGTTGGTGATGGCCGAGAGGGTCAGGCGCAGCGTGGACGAGGCGAGCTCGTTGCGCGCGCGGATGGCGGTGGTGAGGTCTTCCTGGAGCTTGGCCTTGAGCGTGGTCATGCCCCGAGTCTGCCAGGTACGGGGGCCCCGGCGCCCGCCGGTTTCCCGGCGGGGTTGCCGGGTCTGCGAACATATGGGCATGCGTGCGCGTTACGGAGTACCTCTGAAGGTCACCGCCGGGATCGCCGCGGCGGGGGCCGCCGGTCTGGCCTATGCCGCCGGTTTCGAAGCCCGGTCCTTCCGCCTGCGCCGGGTCACGGTCCCCGTGCTCCCGCAGGGGATGCGCCCGTTGCGCGTCCTGCAGGTCTCGGACATCCACATGGTCGGCGGGCAGCGCAAGAAGCGCGCCTGGCTGCAGTCCCTCGCCGGGCTGCGCCCCGACTTCGTGGTGAACACGGGCGACAACCTCTCCGACACGGAGGGCGTGCCGGAGGTGCTCGACGCGCTCGGCCCGCTGATGGAGTTCCCCGGCGTGTACGTCTTCGGGTCGAACGACTACTACGGCCCCCGGCTGCGCAATCCCGGCCGCTACCTGCTGGAGAAGGCGCAGGGCCGGCACGGGCTGAACGGCAACAAGCCGGTCGTCGGCGCCGTCCACAACCCGTGGGAGGGGATGCGGGACGCCTTCGACGCGGCCGGCTGGCTGAACCTCACCAACACCCGGGGCCGGCTCAAGCTCGACGGGCTGGAGCTGGCCTTCACCGGCCTGGACGACCCGCACATCAAGCGCGACCGGTACGCGAAGGTCGCGGGCGGCCCGGAGGCGGACGCGGACTTCTCGATGGCCGTCGTGCACGCCCCGTACCTGCGCGTCCTCGAATCCTTCACCGCCGACCGGTACCCGCTGATCCTGGCCGGCCACACGCACGGCGGGCAGCTGTGCATCCCCTTCTACGGGGCGCTCGTCACCAACTGCGACCTGGACACCCAGCGGGTGAAGGGGCTCTCCACGCACGAGACGCAGGGGCAGCGCGCGTACCTCCACGTCTCGGCGGGCTGCGGGACGAACCGCTTCACCCCGGTGCGCTTCGCGTGCCCGCCCGAAGCGACACTGCTGACACTCACTCCGAAGGCCTAGCCCGGGCGCTCGCGCCGGGTACGTTGACAGGATGATCACACCCGGCGCACCCGGCGCAGGCGCACCCGGCGCGCTCCGCCTCCCGACCGTCGCCTTCCGCGCGCTGATCGCCGCCGCGGCCGTCACCGGCCTGGTCATCGAGTGCGCGTACGGCAGCGTCCCGGTCGTCCTGAGCTTCTTCACGATCTGGACGAACATCCTGGTCGCGATCACCTTCGGGCTCTCCGCCCACCGCGTCCACCGGCGCGAGCCGGACGTGGCCCCCTTCTGGCGGGGCGGGGTCCTCCTCTTCATCCTGGTCACCGGCCTGGTCTTCCACCTGGTCCTGGCCAACCCGTCGAGCCCCTTCAACGTGCTCGACGACCTCGACAAGCTGACCGGCGCGAAGGCCGTCTCCAACCAGCTCCTCCACACGGTCACCCCCATCGGCGCCGTCCTGGACTTCCTCTTCCTGACGGCCCCCCGCACCCTGCGCCCGCGCTACGCCGCGCAGTGGCTGGCGTACCCCCTGCTCTACGTGGCCTTCGCGCTGATCCGCGGCGCCCTGCTCTCCCCCGACGTCCCGACGCGGTACACGTACCCCTTCATCGACGCCGCCCAGTACGGCTACGCCCGGGTCGCGCTGAACGCCGTGGTCCTGGGCCTCGCCTTCTACGCCCTCGGCCTCGCCCTGGTCACGGCGGACCGCTACCGCCCACCACGCGAAAACCGGATTTCGTCTCCGGCCGAGGGTCCGCTAAAGTAATCGATGTCGCCAGGGCAGCAAGCGCTGCAAGGGTGGACATCGGGGTGTAGCGCAGCTTGGCAGCGCGCTTCGTTCGGGACGAAGAGGTCGTGGGTTCAAATCCCGCCACCCCGACTTCGTGGCATCAGGTGAGGGACCTACCGTTTTCGGTAGGTCCCTCACCTGTTTGTGTGGGGGGACCAGGGGTCCGGGCCCGGGTCGGTGTTTTCGGCGCGTTGGGCCAGGCGGTCGATGTAGTGCTGCCACAGTTCCGCGTGTGCCTCGCACGACTCTGTTGTGGGCAGGCCGCTGTGGGTCAGGTGGAGCACCGTGCCCGCGGGTGTGGGGGCGAGGGTGATCTCCAGCCGGGTGGGGCCGGCCGGCGTCAGGGGTGGGGATCCCTCCCAGTTCCAGGTGAGGACGAGCCGCTCCGGCGGGTCGAGCGTGAGGAAGCGGCCGGATGCCACGTTCTCGCCGCTGACCCGTGTGCGGTACGGGCCACCGGGCTCGAAGGAGAACGTGGCCTCGGCGTCGCCCATCCAGGACAGCCACCGGTCCCGGTCGGTGAAGAAGCCGAAGACGGCTTCCGGGCGGGCCGCGATGCGGCGCTCCAGCGTGACGGTGTCCATCGGGGTCGCGGGAGTGGTCATGGGGCCAGTCTCCCGCGACGGCGATGCGGCGGCACTGCGGTGGCTCGGCGGTGGCTCGGCCCGCTGCAGATTCTTGGGTCAGCCGGTGATTTCTATCTTGCCGTTGCGGGCGGGGGTCTCCGGGGGCGAGGTGGTCAAGGACTTCAGGAGCTGGGGCAGGTCCACGCCGGTGGTGGAGCTCAGGAGCTCCATGCCCTGGGCGACGTTGTCGGTGACCGTGCGGGAGAGCTTGCTCGCGCCGTCGGTGGAGATCACGGTCATCTTGTCGATGGCCGAGAGGGGCTCCGCGGCCTTGGCCACGACCTGCGGCAGGGCCTCGACCATCATCTGGATCATGGCCGCGTCGCCGTACGTCTCGAAGGCCTCCGCCTTCTTCTGCATGGCCTCCGCCTCGGCCGAACCACGGGCCAGGATCGCCGCGGCCTCCGCGTCGCCCTCCAGGCGGACCGCTTCCGCGATCGCCGCTCGGCGGGCGCGTTCCGCCTCGCCCCGCTTGGCGCCCTCGATGGCCTCGGCCTCGGCCAGGGCGGAGCGGCGCTGCTTCTCGCCCTCGCCCGTGAGGCGGGCGCGCTCCGCCTCGCCCTGGGCGGCGGCGATGGCCGCGAGGCGCTCGGCCTCGGACTGCTTGACGCGGGCCACCCGCTTGGCCTCCGCCTCCTGTTCGGCCTCGTAGCGGCGGGCGTCGGCGGGCTTGCGGACCTGGGTGTCGAGCTGGCGGTCGGTCAGGGCGGCCTGGCGCTCGGCCACCTTCTCCTGCTCACCGAGGATCTGCTGCTGACGGTCGGCCTCGGCCAGCGGGCCGGCGGCGTTGGCCTGGGCCGCCGCCGCGTCGGTCTCGGCCTTGATCTCCGCCTGGCGGAGGTAGAGGGTGCGCTCGGCGACCGCTATCTCCTCCTCCGCCTTCAGGCGGGCCTGCTCGGCGGCACGGCGGGAGTTGGCCTCGGCGATGTCGGCCTCCTGCTTCGCGCGGGCGGCTTCGGGACGGCCGAGGTCTTCGAGGTAGGAGCCCTCGGTGGTGATGTCCTGGATCTGGAAGGCGTCCAGGACCAGGCCCTGCCCGGACAGGCTGGCCTCCGCCTCCTCGGCGACCTGCCCCGCGAAGGCGGCCCGGTCGCGGATGATGTCCTCCACCGACATGCGGCCCACGATGGCGCGCAGGGCGCCGGAGAGCACCTCCTGGGTGAAGCCGACGATGCCGTCCTGCTGCTGCAGGAAGCGCTGCGCGGCGGCCCGGATGGCGTCCTCGTTGCCGCCGACCTTGACGATCGCGACGCCTTCGAGGTTCGCCTTGATGCCGCGCAGGGTGACGGCGCCGCGTACGGCGATGGGGATGTGCCGGCTGGAGAGGTCGAGGGTGTAGCGCTGCTGCACGAAGGGGACGACGAAGACCCCACCGCCGACCACGACCTTCTGGCCGGTGGTGTCGGTGGATATCCGGCCGGTCTCCGGGTCGGTGGAACGCTTGCCGCGCCGGCCGGTGATGATGAACGCCTCGCTGGGCCCCGCGACCTTGTAGCGCGTGACGACGACCAGGGCGAGCAGGACGAGGAGTACGGCGACTCCGACGACCGCGGTGACGACTGGACTCATGGCGGATCCTCCCTGCCTCCCCGTGGGAGCAGATCGGTGATGGTGGGAGTGGGGGTGGGGTGGGGTGGAGTGGGGTGGGGTGGGGGTGGCCGGCTCAGTGGTCCACCGGGCAGACGGTGACGGAGGTGGACGACGGGGCCGCCGTCACCCATACCTCCGCGCCGCGGGCCAGTGGGCCCTCGGCGGTCGCCGCGTACTTCACGGGCTGGCCGGCCAGGCGCAGGAGGACCTCGCCGTAGCCGGGGAACGGGATCGCGGTGACCACCGTCCCGGTCGAGCCGACGAGGGAGTCCTGGTGCGGGGCGGCCCCGCTGCGGTCCCGCATCAGGGCGCGGCTCAGGCGGTACGTCGCCCAGCCCGCGCAGGCCCCTGCGAGCGTGCCCGCGGCGGTCGCCGGGACCGGGCCGGAACCCGTGGTCCCGAGCACGATCGCCCCGGTGAACCCGAACATCGAGACGAACCCCGCGAGCACCGGAAGGGACAGCCAGCCGTCGGACAGCGCTGCGAGCGCGCCGTGGAAGAGGCCTTCCAGCACGCCGTCCAGGAGCAGGGAGAGGGCCAGCAGCACGATCCCCGCCATGCCGAGACCGAGAAACAAACCCATGAACACACCTCCCGCCCGCGCGGCATTTGCGCCGGACACCGGCATCGTGTCACCGGAGGGGGGCCGCGCACATTGCCTGATGTCGGCAGTTTTTACGCCTCTTTGACGCAGCGCACGGGTCTACGTCACGCGTCGCCGTCCGGCCAGCCCAGCAGGCGGGCTCCGATCACGGCGGTCTGGAGCGTGTAGCGGTTCAGGGGATCGGCCGGATCGGCCCCGGTGAGGGTGTGGATGCGGTCCAGCCGGTACGTCAGCGCGCGCACGCTGAGCGAGAGGCGCCGGGCGGCCTCGGTGGAGACGCAGCCGCTGTCGAAGTACGCGGTGAGCGTGTCGAGGAGCGGCCGCGCGCCGCCGCGGGCCCCGCGCAGGGGGCCGAGGGTGCTCCCGACCAGGTCGGCCATGGCCTGCCGGTCCCGGGTCAGGACGGGAAAGACGAGCAGGTCGGCGGCGTGCAGCACCGGGCCGTCCAGGTCCATCCGCCGGGCCAGGTCGAGGGCGTTCAAGGCCTCCTCGTAGGAGTGGACGACCCCGCCCGGGCCCGGGTGCGAGCGGCCGATCCCGACCCGGCCGCCGTCGGTGGCCGCGTGCGCCTGCTTCGCGAAGTACGCCAGGACCTCGGGCTGGTCCCCGGGGGCCACGCAGATCAGCCGTCCGTCCTTGGTGGTCAGCAGGATCTGCCGGCCCGGGAACCGGGTGAGGACCGCCGACTCGATCCCGCGCGCCACGGGGTAGCCGTCGCCGTACGGCTCGGGGCCGGTGGCCACGGCGACCCCGTGCGACTGCGAGAGGCGCAGCCCGAAGCGCTCGGCGCGCTCGGCCAGCCGGCCCAGGTCGCTGCCGCCGTAGAGGAGGTCGTCGATGAACTCCCGGCGGGCCGCCTCCTCCTGGCGCACCGCCTGCTGCTGGGCGCGCTCGTAGCCCTCGACGAAGGCGTCCACCGCCTGTTCGACGGCCGACAGGAGCGGGCCCGGCGCGGGCAGGGGCCGTACGTGCTGCGCCGCGGCCAGGTGATCGCGTATCAGGGAGCGCAGGGCCAGCCCGGCCTCCGCCGCCCGCTCCCCCTCCGCACGGCGTGACTCCAGCTCGTCGCGGGTCAGCCGGCGCCCGGTGGCGCAGGCGGCGACGAGCACGTCGGCGTACCCCGAGAGGTGGTCCTGCGGTGCTTGCGGTTCCGCCACGTTCTTCCCCCGTTCCCGGCGCGCCCGTGCTGTCGCGTCCTTGGTGCGGGGACAAGGGTCACACGCTCGTGAGGGCCGCCGCTCCGAAGGAGACGTCGAAGCGGTCGCACCAGATGGTGACGCTGGTGTACGCGGAGGGGTTCACGCCGGCCGGGAGCGCGTAGTTCTGGTCGCCCTTGTTGCCCTTCAGCTTGCCCAGGCTGACGTACGCGCCGTCGTCGAAGACCCGCCAGCCCGCCGTGCCCTCCTTCACCGGGGCGTCCGTCAGCCAGACCCGCAGGTCGGGGCCGTTGCTGGTGTCGAGGTTCTCCAGGCGCAGGGTGTGGGAGCCGTCGGGGAGCCGGATGAGTTTCGCGGTGCCCGTCGTGGTGTGCTCGTGGCTGATCAGCGTGCCCTGGGCGAGGGTCCGGGGTGCGGGCGGCGGCGTGGCCGGCGGGGTGGCCTGCAGCGTGGCCGGCGGTGCGGGTGCGGCCGGGGCCGCCACCGGGAGGGATTCGTTGACCGTGGCGTCCTGCCAGAGCTTCCACGGCTGGAACCAGTACAGGCCGAGGCCCAGGAGGAGGGCCACCGGGAGGGCGAGGACCTTCAGGAGCCTGCCTGCCCCGCGCTTCGGGTTCTGCGTCACTCGTCGGGCCCTTCTCCGCGTACGGACGGCCGGCCGGCCGTCGTGGACATTCAACGCGCGGGCGCGGGGCCGGACCAGGCCCGGCCGGATGACGAAAGGCTTACGTCATCCGGCCGGGTGGGGCCGTACCCGTCAGGCCGGGCCCGTCGTATCGGGCCCGCGGGTCGGCCGGTGAGGGTGGCTCAGAGGGTGCGGAGCTTCGAGGTGAAGACCTGGTTGGCGACCTTGTCGCCCAGGACGAGGCCGTCCGCGGCGTCCCACGGGTAGTGGACGCCGAGCCAGATCCGGCTGTCGGCGTCCTCCTTGCCGGCCGCGCTGAAGCTGGTGAAGTGACGGGTCTTCACCAGGGCCTGCGGTTCGTCGGTGGTGAGGTCGAAGGAGATGTTGTCGCTGCCGAAGTAGCGCTTCATCACCCCGGCCCAGGCGCCGCCGAAGGAGGCGTGCCCGGAGACGTACGCGGGGAAGCACGGGCTGACGTTGACGCCCGTCGGGCTCTTCAGCAGCGGCTTCCACTGGGGGTCGAGGCCGCCCTCGCGGATCGCCGAGACGGGCCGCCACAGGTCGATGGGCGTGGCGAACTTGGCGTCGCGGACCGCGATCCCGGTGTCGGCCATGGCGAGGGAGACCAGGGCGAAGAGGCGGGCGTTCGCGTAGACGCCGAGACCCCGGGCCTTGGAGACCTCGCGGGTGGCCTGGAGCATGTGGCCCGGCGGCTTGTAGGTGCCGTTGTTGTCGTTGGCCCAGAACCAGGCCGCCGCGAGCTGGTCCGGGGTCCGGTTGACGACCGGGGTGGCGGCCGTGGGCTTGTCGGCGCCGGCCGTACGGACCGCCGCGACCTGCCGCTTGTACTCGTCGCTCGCCACCAGGGCCTCGTACGAGCCGTACTGGGTCAGGGTGGTGGGGCGGAACTGGGAGCCGGAGGCCAGCGAGAACGGCTTGACCTGGCCGTAGAACGGGCTGACCGCGTCGCTGTCCTCGTCGCAGGAGGAGTCGGGCATGTCCGGGTAGCTCGTGGGCCGCCAGGCGCCCGGCTTGTTGTCCCCCACGTAGACCTGCGGGTTGTCGGAGCCGTCGCCGGTGCGGGCGTCGGTCATCTGCTTGACCATCGCGCCGACCACGGAGAGGTCGAGGAAGTCGCCGGCGGTGGGCTCGGTGCCGAACCGCTCGCGGAAACGCGCGTCGAGGTACTGCGTCTGGTCCGCGTAGCGGCTCTGCTTGTTGCCGTAGAGGTTCAGGAGGATGTTGTAGGCCGTGCGGCCGATGACGCGCTCCTCCTCGTCCGGGCCCTCGACCCAGCCCGCGTAGTTCTCCGCCTTGATGTACGGCTCCGAGGTGATCCTGCCCTTCCACTTCAGCTGGTACGAGGACTCCGCGTCGTAGATCGCGGCGTTCATCATCGCGGCCGATCTGGCCATCGGGACGGGCCCGCCGCCGACCCGGCGGAAGACGTTCTGCAGCACGTCGTTCCAGTAGTGCACGGGGTCGGCTATCGACTGCGCCGGCAGCGCGGCGTGGGCGGGCTGCGGGGAGGCGGCGAGAACGGTTCCGGTCGCGGCCAGGACCACGGCGCTCGCCAGGGCCCGGTGCCAGAGCACGCCCCGGCGGGTGGCGCCGCGCACGGTGCGCAGAGGAGTGCTGAGAGGGGTGCGACGAGAGGTGCGGACGTGCTCGTGCATGGCTCGACTCCCATGATTCACAGGCGAGTTGATCACCACGTAGGTGGCGGCGTGATCATGGCCGCAGGTGGGCCGCGGCGCTTGTAGAAATCGGAAGGGCCGTGCGGAATGGCCGGTCCCGCCCGGCTGGACGGCGCGAACCCGCCACCGCTCCGGCACCTGTGGACGGCCGCGGCCGGCAGAACTCGCCGATCGCCGGAACCGCGGGGCCCCTCCGCCCGACCAACTCCACGCGGAGGGACCACCGGTGACAGCGGAAGGGCGTGGGATGGGCGGGCTGGACGTGCGCATGGAGGGGGTGGGCTGCCGGCACGGGCGGGTCGAGGCCGTGTCCGGCGTCGACCTGGAGATCGCCGCGGGCGAACGCGTCGCACTGACCGGCACCAACGGATCGGGCAAGACCACCCTGCTGCGCGCCGTGCTCGGACTGCACCCGCAGGTCAGCGGGAAGATCCTGGTCGGCGGCCGCGCGGGCGACCCGGCCTGGCGGCGCCGGGCGTGCGCGTGGATCCCGCAGAAGCCCGCCGCCGGGCGCTTCCCGCTGCTGGGCGGCGAACTCCTCGCCAGCAGCGGCGACCCGCGCGCAGCCGCCGAGGCCGCGGGCCGGCTGGGGGTGGGGCCGCTGACCGGGCGGCCGCTGCACACCCTGTCGGGCGGGCAGTTGCAGCGGATGTACCTGGCCCGGGCGATCGGCTGCGTGGCCGCGGGGGCCGGCGTACTGCTCGCCGACGAGCCGACCGCCGCGCTGGACTTCGCCGGGCAGGACGAGGCCGCCGACGTCCTGGCGGCCCTGCCCGTGACGCTGGTCGTCGTCACGCACGACCGGGCGCTCGCGGAACGCTGCGACCGGGTCCTGGAGATGGCCGCCGGACACCTGCGGGAGGTCCGGTGAGCGCCACCCTCGCGGCCGCCTCCCTCGCGAGCGCCGACCTCGGCACCCTGCTGCAGCTGGCCCCCGTGCAGCGGGCCGGCTTCGCGCTGCTGCTGGCCGCCGTCGGGCTGCCCGTGATCGGTGTGGTCATCGTCGGGCTGGACATCATGCCGGTGCGCTTCGCGATGATGCACGTGGCGCTGCTGGGCATCGCCGTCGGACTGCTCACCGGGCTGGACCCCATGCTGTGCGCGCTGGTGGCCTGCGCCCTGGCCGGAGCCGGGGTCGCCCCGCTGGCCCGGACCCCGGACGGGCTGTCCGGGGCGATGGGGCTGCTGATGAGCCTGGCGATCGCCGCCGCGCTGCTGCTCCTCGCAGTGTCCGGGGTGAACGCCTCGGGCGCGTTCGCGCTGCTGTGGGGTTCGATCCTGTCCGTCGGCTCCGCCGATCTCGTCGTGCTCGGCGTCCTGGCCGTCCTCGTACCCGGCCTGTTCTGGTGGCGGCGGCGCGAGGTGGCGCTGCTGCTGTACGACCGCGAGCTCGCGCAGTGCTCGGGCGTGCCGGTGCGGGCGCTGACCACGGTCCTGCTGGTGCTCGTCGCGGTCGCCGTCGCCGGGGCCATCAAGCTCACCGGCGCCCTGCTGGTCGACGCGCTGACCCTGCTGCCCGCCCTGGCCGCGCGCCGGCTGGGCACCTCACTGAAATCGATCACCGGCTGGGCGGTGGGGATCGGCGTCTTCGTGAACCTGACCGGCTTCCTCATCGCCCTCCGGCTGGACTGGCCCCCCGGGCCCGTCCTCGTCCTGACCGCGGGGGCGCTCGTCCTCGCGGTGCACCTCGTACCCGAACGGAGAATCCGCTCATGGCGCCCCGAACCCGCGTCCGCAGCAGCAGCCCGGCCCGCATCGCCCTCCTCCTCGCACTGACCCCGGCACTGGCCCTGGTGGCCGGCTGCGGCACCGAGGACGGGAGGGCCGGGGGCGGTGGCGCCTCCGCCGGGGGCGGCGCGCCCTCGCGGACGGCCGTCGTCGTGACCACCACCTGGGAGGGCGCCTTCGCCAAGGCCGCGGGCGCGCAGGACGTCAAGGTGATCGTGCCGCAGTCCGTGCACCACGCCCCGGACTACGACCCCAAGCCCTCCGACCTCGCCGCGGTCGCCGGGGCCGACTTCGTGCTCTACGCGCCGTTCGAGCCGTACGCCGCGAAGATCAAGGAGGCCGCCGGGTCGAAGGCGAAGCTGGTGGAGGTGAACCTCGACAACGACGCCGACAAGGTCAAGGCCGAAGTCACCCGGCTGGGCGCGCTGTTCGGTACGCAGGCCGCCGCCGCGAAGTGGACGGCGGAGTTCGACGCCGAGTACGGGCGGGTCGCGAAGGACGTCCGGGCCGCCTGGCCCGGCGGCAAGAGCCCGTCGGTGGTGAGCCAGGTGTTCACCGCCTGGTCGGCGAAGCTGGCGGGCGCCACCCCGGTGGGCACCTACGGCCCCGAGGCGGTGACCCCGGCGCAGCTGGCCGAGCTGTCGGCGAAGAAGCCCGCGCTGGTGCTGGACAACGCGCACATGTCGACGGGGACCGTCCTGCCCGACTCCGGTGCGCGGCAGGTGGAGATCGTCAACTACCCCGGGAAGGACCTGGACTTGCTGCCGGTGTACCGCAACGCGGGGGCCGAGCTGAAGAAGGCCATGGGCAAGGTGGCCTAGGCATCGGGAGCTGGGTGGGTGGATTGGGTTGGGTTGGGGCGGGGCGGTCCCTTCGGGGCCGCCCCGCCCTCGTCTACGCGCCCACCCCGGCGGGGGCCGGGGCCTGGGCGGCCGGGGCCTGGGGGGCGGGGGCCGGGGCGGCTCCCGGGCCGGGCGCGGCGTCCGCGAGGCGGGTGCGCAGCAGTGCGCGGTCGGGCTTGCCGGCCGGGGTGAGCGGGAGCTCCGCGAGCAGCAGCAGGCGCTCGGGGTGCTTGCGGCGGTCGAGGCCGCGGTGCGTGAGGTGTCCGGCCAGGGAGTCGAGGGTGGGGGGCTGCGCGCCGCGGGGGACGACGCACGCGGCGAGGCGCTCGCCCATCACCTCGTCCGGGACCCCGACGCAGACGACGTCGCGGACGAGGGGGTGGGAGGAGAGCTCCCGTTCCACTTCGGCGGGGCTGATGTTGGCGCCGCCGCGGATGACGATGTCCTTGAGGCGGCCCACGACGTGGAGGACCCCGTCCTCGTCGATGAAGCCGAGGTCGCCGGTACGGACCCAGCCCTCGGGCGTGCGGTACCGGGCGTCCAGGTCCGGGGAGGCGACGTAGCACATGGGGGTCATGGGGCCGCGGGCGATGATCTCCCCGATCGACCCGTCGGGGAGCGGCTCGTGCGTCTCGGTGTCGGTGATCCGGATCTCGGCGACCCGGGGGTCGGGGCGGCCGGCGGCGACGCCCGTGCCTTCGGAGTCCGGGGTGGCGGCGCCCAGTCCGGTGTGGCAGTTGACCCCGTCGGCCGAGCCGTAGAGGTTCACGACCGGGCAGCCGAAGGCGCGGCTCGCGCTCTCGGCGGTGGTCTCGTCGAGGGGGGCGCCGCCGAGGATCAGGGCGGTGGGGGCGGGGAGCGGTACGGGGGCTCCGCCGGCGGCGTCGCCTCCGGCGGCTTCTCGTGCGGCGGCGTCTCGGCCGGCGACGTCTCGTCCGGCGGCTTCTCCTGCGGTGTTCTCCCTCCCGGCGGCCTCTCCTCCGGTGTTCTCCGCCTCCAGGCGGTCCAGCATCATGCGGATCATCGTGGGCACCCCGAGGACATGCGTGGGCCGGTGCTCGCGCACCGCCGCGAGGGCCGCCTCCGGCGTGAAGTGGTCGAGGACGATCAGGGTTCCGCCGTGCCGGGCGAGGGTGACCGCGGTGCCGCTGGAGCCGAAGGCGGACGCGAGCGGTACGAGGAACAGGCAGCGCGGCGGCGTCCCGTCGGGCATCAGCGAGGCGAGGAAGTTGCCGCGGCCGCCGGCGAGGGCGTTGTGGGAGTACGCGATCATCTTCGGCTCCGCCTCCGAGCCCGAGGACACCAGGATGCGGGCGGCGCTGTCGGGGTCGGGCCGGGCGGGCACGAAGGCGGCCGGGTCGGAGCGCAGCAGCGCCGCGAGCCGAATCGTTCCCTCGGGCTCCGTGCCCGCCGGTCCGCCGGCCGCGATGACATGGCGCAGCGCGGGCAGTTCGGGGGCCAGGTCGCGCAGTTCGGCGGCGTGGTGGTGGCCCCGGTGCTCCACCGCGGCGATCACCGCCACGGCCTCGGCACGGCGCAGCAGGCAGCGGGCCTCCTGGGCGCCCCGGCCCACGGGGAAGGGCAGGGCCACCGCGCCGAGGGCGGCCAGGGCCAGGTCCGCGATGACCGCGTCGCGGCCGTTGGGGAGCTGGACACCGACCACGTCGCCGGGCCGTACGCCGAGCTCCGCCAGGCCGGTCGCCAGACATCGCACCTTGCGGTCGAGCGCGGTGTAGCAGAGCGCGCCCTTGGCATCGATGACCGCGGTGTGGTGCAGGTCGGAGATCTGGCGGGCCCGGAAGAGGCTGTAGAGGTCGAGGTCGGGACAGGTTCCGTCGACCGCCCACGAGCGGCGCAGGCCCACGGGCAGCAGATCGTGCAGTGCGACGGTCATACGAAGCTCCAGGGGTCGGGAACGGCAGGGGCACCGTGCGCGTCCCGGCTGATCGAGCCGGCGAAGCGCGGGTCGTGGTGCAGGTCGGCGAGGTCGGTGGTGACGGCGGTCGCGGCGAGGCCGCGCGAGCGCAGCGTGCGCAGGGCGTCCTCGGTGGACAGGACGGACAGGGCGGAGGGGGTGGGTGGGGTGGAGGTGGTGGGTGGCGTGGGTGGGGTGAGTCGGGTGGGTGGCGTGGGTCGGGTGGGTGGCGTGGGTCGGGTGGGTGGCGCGGACCGGTCCGTGAGCCTGGGAGACACCGCCGCCGCGGCGGCGTCCGCGTCGGCCGGGGTGATCCAGCCGTCGGCGGTGCGTAGGGGCGTACGGAAGCCCGCCGGACGGCGGCCGCGCTCCCCGCTCCGGGCGCGGAGCAGGGCGGGGGCGGTGAGCAGGTCGGCGGCGCCGAGCAGCGAGGAGTCCACGCGGACGCCCCGCCCGGTGCGCTCGCGCAGCAGCAGCCCGGCGAGGACGGCCTCGGCGCCGAGCAGGCCGCCCAGCACGTCGAGCAGGGTCATCAGGGAGGGCGCGGGCACCTCGCCCTCGGGGCGGGCGGCCTCGCCGACGCCGGTACGGGCCTGGACCATGAAGTCCGTGCCCATCGGCGGATCGGCGATGCGGCCCGTACCCCAGCCGCCGGTGTACGCGTACACCAGCGCGGGGTTCACCCGGGCGAGGTCGTCGGAGTCCAGGCCCAGCTCGGCGGCCTTCCCCGGGGCCCAGTTGTGCAGGAACACGTCGGCTCCGGCCGCCAGCCCGGCCAGCCGCAGCCGGTCGCCGGGGGACTTGATGTCGATCTCCACGGCGTGCTTGCCCCGGTTCAGGGCCAGCCAGCGGGCGGAGATCCCCGAACAGGCGGGCGGCATGCCGCGCAGCGGGTCACCGCCCGGCGGCTCGATCCGGATCACCTCGGCGCCGAGCAGCCCCAGCAGATGGGCGGCCAGCGGCGCCTGGACGCGGCGGCCGGCTTCCAGGACGGTCATGCCCGCGAGGGGGCCGGGGGTGGGGGGCGTGGCCTTCGGGCGGCGAACGCCGCCTTCCGGGCCGTACGGGGCCAGGGCCCAGGGGGCGGCTGCGTCGTCCTCGGCGGCCCGCTCGGCCAGGCTCCGCAGCCGGCAGACCTCGGCTCCGGAGCTGGCCGCGGCCTCGCGGATCCGCTGCCAGGTGTGGGCCCGGGTGGTGGCGTGCAGTGCTGCGGGGAAGGGGGCGCACGCGGTGGCGTACCGGAACTGGAAGGGCCGCCAGCCGGCCCGTACCGCGTCGGAGGGCGCCTCCAGAGCCCGCCAGAATCCGGCCCAGGCACCCGGATCCAGGGTCTCCAGCTCGAAGAGCGTGCCGTCGACGGCCGTGAAGGGCGGCCCGCCGGGAGCCAGTTCGGCTGCTTCGCCCTCGTCGGCGCCGCTCGCGGCGAGGTACTGGGACACCACGAGCAGCCCGGCCCGGTCCACGTACGTGTGCGGCTGCGCGGCGGCGCCCTCGCACCCCCTGGCCCGGGCCAGCAGCGCGGCGAGCAGCCCCTGCGTGGTGAGGACGGCCGTCGCGGTGGTGGCGTAGTCCACGGCGAGCCCCCGCGGCACGCCGTCGCGGCGGCCGTGCACGGCCATGATCCCGGTCGCGGCCTGCACGGTCGCCTCGTCGGTGACACCCAGCAGGGCCGCCTCCGGCGAAGCCCAGGCGACGGTGGCGGTCGCGCGGGCGGGGAGGGTGGGCGTGGGGAGGGTGGGGGTGGCGGTGGGGAGGGTGGGGGTGGGGGTGGCGGTGGGGAGGGTGGGGGTGGTGTCCTCCAGGGTGATGCGGGCCGTCCCGGTGTCGCCCCCGCCGGCCTGCGCGGCATCCGGGCCGACGGCTCCCAGCAGCCTCAGGTGCCCGACCACCGGGCCGGCCAGCGCGGGCGGACCCGAGGCGGTGAAACGCAGCCCGTCGAGCGGCCGAGCGGTCTGGGTGACGGCGGGTGACGCCATGCCTCTCCTCTTCTCCCGGCCCGGCGGTCGGCCGGCGCCGCAGGTGGTCCCGTACGGGAACCAAGGGGCGGGCCCGCCCGACCAGTTCCACGGGAAGGCAGTCGCACTGCCGTTCCCACGGGTTCCCGGCGGGCTGGAGGAAAGTGGTGGAGGAGATGGTGGTGGATGGTGGAGGGGGTGGGCCGACGTCTGGTGAACCAGTGCGTAGGGATACGGAGTTGAGGGACCCCGAGTTGAGGGACCCCGAGCTGAGAGACCCCGAGCTGAGAGACCCCGAGCTGAGAGACCCCGAGCTGAGAGACCCCGAGCTGAGAGACCCCGAGCTGAGAGACCCCGAGTCGAGGGACCCCGAGTTGAGGGACCTGGAGTTGAGGGACCGGGTGGCGGAGTTCGTTCGGGAGCGGGTGATGCCCCGCGAGCCCGTCCTCGACGACGGCGGCCCCGCCGCGGCCGCGGCCCTGCGGGAACTCCAGGCCGACGCGAAGGAGGCGGGCCTCTGGGCCCTCCCACTCCCCGCGGAACTCGGCGGCCAAGGACTCGGTCTGGCGCGCTACGCCCTCCTCGCCGAGGCCGAGGGGGCCAGCGACCACGGACCGGCGGCGCTGGGATCGGCGCCGCTGCTGGACGCCACGATGCTGTGGCGGCACGGCGGCGACCGGGTGCGCGCGCTGTACCCGCACCGGCTGACGGCCGGCGAACTGCGCGCCTGCTACGCCATGACCGAACCGGAGACCCCGGGCACCGACCCGTACCTCACCTCCACGCACGCGGTGGAGGAGGCGGACGGGAGCTGGACCCTGAGCGGCCGCAAGTGGTTCACCTCGCACGCCGCCGGGGCCGACCTGGTGACCGTACTGGCCCGCACCGACGGGCAGCCGGGCGACCGTACGGGGCTGTCGCTGCTCGTCGTCCCCACCTCCACCCCGGGCTTCCGTGTAGTGCGGGAGCTGCCGGTGCTGGGCGCGGGCGGACAGTGGGAGATCGAGTTCGACCGGGTGCGCGTGACCGCCGACCACCTCCTCGGCGAACGCGGCGGGGCCCTCGCCATCGCCGCGGAACGCCTCCAACTGGGCCGTACCCTGCGCTGCTTGCGCTGGCTGGGCCAGGCGCAGCGCGCGTTCGACCTCATGTGCGCGCGCGTGAACTCCCGTACCGGGTCGCGCGGCCCGCTGGGCGGCCACCAGCTGGTGCAGAGCCACGTCTTCGAGTCGCTCCTGGCGCTGCGCACCACCCGGCCGCTCGTCCACGAGGCCGTCGCCGCGATCAGCGCGGGGCGGGACGCGCACGTGGAGGTGGGCCTGGCCAAGGTGGCGGCCGCCCGCATGCTCCAGCAGGTGACCGACGCGGCCATCCAGATCCACGGCGCGGCCGGCCTGGGCCCCGACACCCCCCTCCCCGCCCTCTACCGCACGGGCCGCACGGCCCGAATCCTGGACGGGCCGGACGAACTGCACATCACGGGTGTGGCGCGGAGGGTGTTGGGGGGGTACGGGAGGTAGGGAAGGTAGGGGGAGAGGGGAGCAGCCGGAGTGGCTGCTTGGGCTGCGGGTTCCTGCTTGGCTGCGTGAGGATTCGGGGGGAGCCCGGCAGTCCAGTGTCCTTTCGGGGTGAGCCGGTCCCTCAAGGGCGCTCCTTCGTCGCGTCGCTTCGCGATGGCCTTCGGCCACCCTTGACCGACCGACCCACCCCGAAACGCCACAAGACTTCCGGGATCCCCCCGGGGAACGGCCGGGAGGGAGACGTGGGGAGGAGCGGCCTCGTCGGCCATGCGCAGCCCCCTCCGGCCAGTGGGCATCCACGCACCGCCCCGGCAGGACCGTGACCTCAGCCGGAACAGACGCGCGGGGCGGTCAGCGCATCCAGGGGCGGGCGGCTGGACACCCTTCCCGTGACGCCGATATGCGCAACAGATCGCTACGCGCTGCCGCTCGGCTCAGCGACTGCGGGCCAACTGTGGCTGGGAACGACAGACTGCGGATGGCGGACGGCGGACGGGAAGGGTCAGACGGTGCGGAGGTCTGCTCGGCCGGTCAGGCCGGACAGGCCGAGGGCCAGGAAGAAGTCGCCCCAGACCAGTTCGTGGCGGACGGCTAGTCCCTTGGCCGCGTCGTAGCAACCGTTCAGCAGGCGGCCCCCGACGACATGACGGTCGGCCAGGTGCTTCAGGATCTCCTCCGCTCGGTGCGCGTACGCCTCGGCGCGGGGGCCGGGGAGCAGGGACAGCTTCAGCAGTGCGACGGCCGTGACGGCGGCGGCCGAGGTGTCCGCGGGGCCGTCCGGCCGGGCCGCGTCCGCAGCCGGGACCAAAGGCATGCCCGGGCCCGTCCACGCGTCGGCGAGCCGATCCGCCAGCCTCCAAGGATCCCCCGGAAGGCACGCGGCAACGGCAGGCCGGTGCAGTACGTCGGCCAGCGCGAGCAGCAGCCAGGCCGGTCCCCGGCTCCAGCCCGGAGCCGGCTCCGGGCACGCCAGCCAGCCCGCCCGCCCCTCGTGGGACCAGGCCGGTACGAGGTCACGGGCCCGGCAGGCCTCCGTCCCGGAGCCGGGGAGGCACAGGGCCAGGTGCTGCTGGAGGTGTGCGGCCGCGGCCGCCGGGCCGGCCAGGGCGAGCAGCGGGACCGTGCCCGGGAGCCCGTCCACCCGGGCCAGCAGTCGGGGCCCCCCGAACGCCGATCCCCAGGGCAGCAGGCCCAGTTCCTCGTCCAGCGCGGCCGAACAGGCCTCCGCCGCCCGCGCGCGCAGCTCCTGCGCCCCGGCGTCCTCGACGGCCAGGGCGGTCCCGTACCAGAGGATCAGCCCGCGCGTGGAGGTGTCGGCGTCCACCCAGGCGGCCAGCCGTGCGGTGCAGGCGGAGGCGGCGGCCCGGTCTCGTGCGGCGCCCGTGCCGCGGGCCCTCAGCCACAGCAGCCCCGCCCAGCACCCACCGGCCCAGGAGCCCCGGCCGGTCGTCGTCCACTCCCCCGTGTCCGGGTCCGCGTACAGCGGGAACCGTCCCTCGCCGACGGCGTTCGCGGTGAAGGCGACCTGTTCGAGCACCTCCGCCAACGCCCGCTCCGCCCAGTGGGCCACCGGAACCGTCATCGCCCCCGCCTCCGCTCCCGCACCGCCCACGTCACCCCGACACCGCACGCCACACCGAACTCGGCCGCCACCAGCAGCCAGCCCGTCCCGTAGCGCCCGGCGTTCGCGAGGGGGCCGAAGAGGAGGGGGCCGACGGCGAAGCCGGTGAAGAACCCGGCGGCCACCAGGGCGGAGTCCTGGCCGGCCCGGCCGGGGGCGGAGCGCTGCATCACCAGGACCATCGAGACGGCGTTGGCCGACACCGCGAACACCCCGACGGCCACCGCTGCCACCCACACCAGCGCAGCCGCGGCCGGTGCCGCGACCAGCAGGGCGGCCGCCCCCACCGCTCCGGCGGCCAGGGCTCCGGGCAGCCACTGGGCGCGGCCGGGCCGGGCCGCCTTCGACCAGCCGACCCGCCCGGCGATGCCCGCGACTCCGAGTACCGCGACCAGCGCGCCCGCCGCGGTGGGGCCCAGGCCGAGCCGCTGCGCGCCGAAGAGGGCCACGTAGGTGTTGACCGAGGCGATGCCGCAGCCCAGGAACAGGGAGAACACCGCCAGCCAGGCGATGGCACCCCGCGGGACCAGCGAGGCGCGGGGCCCGGTCGGGGCCGTCCCAGGGTCTGCGGGCAGGGCGCGCCGCGCCCACAGCGCCGCCAGCGCGGCGGTGGCGGCGGCCGTCCACACCGCTCCGCGCCAGCCGATACCGCCGGCCAGTGCCGTGAGCGGCAGCCCGGCGGCGAAGGCGCCCAGTTGGACGCCCGACTGCTTCATGCCGGTCACGGGCCCCCGGCGGCCGGGAGGCACCGCGGCGAGGATCGCCTTGTTGGTCGCGGGATTGGCCAGGGCCTGGGGCAGTCCGCCCAACGCGACGGCGGCGAGCAGGAATCCGGTGCCGGGCGCGGCGCCGATCAGCGCGAGCGCCGCCGCGGAGACCGACAGCAGGAGTACGAGGGAACGGCGCGGCCCGATCCGGTCCACCAGCCTGCCGCCGAGCGGTGACAGCACGGCGGCCGTACCGAACCCGACCGTGGTGGTCCAGCCGAGGACGGCGGGCGAGACCCTCAACTCCCCCACCAGGCGCGGACCGAGTGCGCCGAGCAGGAAGAGCTGGAGCATCGAGAGGGCCATGGCGCCGGTCAGCAGGGCGGTCAGCCCGCCCGCCGGGCCCTCGGTCCGGTCCTTCACGCGCGTCCACTCCGTTCTCGCTGCTCACCCACCTTCGGCACTAGGCCCGGGACAGGAGTCGGATTTGTGAACGCTCGGGTTCCCAGGGCTTGTTGTGGCTTGCGCCACACCTCGCGGGGGAGCGATTTCCGGACAATGAGAAAACCTGATGCCCTCTGTCGCCCCCGTCAGGCCGGTGCAACGATGGCCCCGCCATGACACCGGGTCGATGTTGCCGAGCGGTACGGGCCGCGATGTTCGCGGCCACCTGTGTGCTGCTCTCGTCCCTCGGGCACATCCTCATGTCGGGGACCTTCGTCCCCTGGTGGGGGATGACCGCGGCGTTCGCCGGAACCTCGGCGACCGGCTGGATCCTCGCCGGGCGGGAGCGCGGCCTCGCGGCCGTCGTCTCCGCGACCGTCGGCGTCCAGGCCGCCCTGCACGGCGGGTTCTCGCTCGCCCAGGCCGCGGCGGCGCAGCCGCGGGAACCGGTGGCCTCCCTGGGCCGCCGCTGGGCCCAGTACCTCCTCTGCGACGCCCCCTCCGTGCTCCACCCGCGGGCGGCTCCGGTGCCGGGCGCCGGCGGCACCGTCCGGCACGGGATGACCTCGATGACGGGGATGGCCGGGGCGAACGGCATGCACGGCATGCACGGGGTCCACGGGTCGCACGACATGACCGAGGTCCCCTCGTCCCTCGCTGCGGCCCTGCCGGTGCCGAGCGCGCACGCCATGGGTTCCATGTCACCGGCGGGCATGCTCGCGGGCCACCTCCTGGCCGCCCTGATCTGCGGTCTCTGGCTCGCGCACGGCGAACGCGGCGCCTTCCGCGTCCTGCGCGCCGTCGCCGCCCGCTTCCTCGTGCCGCTGCGCCTGGTCTTCCGGCTCCCCGCGCCCGCGCACCGGCCCCGCGTCCGGCGTCCGCGCGACCACCGGGTCCGGACACCGCGCAGGCTGCTGCTCGCCGACGCCCTCACCTCACGGGGCCCACCTCGCGGGACCGCTGTCGTCTGACAGCCGGCTCCCCGACGCGCCACGGGCACCCAGCACGCGTACCCGTACCGCGCCTCGGGCATCGGTCATGCCTTCCGGCAGGCCGTACCACCCGTTCCCCGGCCCATCGATGCCCGCGCTCCGGGCTCGCCGGGCGCACGTGGGTCACCCCTTCCTGCACGGGCACAGCGCCATCCGCGCGGCCCGCGCTGCCCTCGACCCCGTGCCCACGGTTCTCCGCGCGCGCCGAGACGTCGAATCCGGCCGGATTCCCCGAAGGACTCCAGGCGATGACCACTGCACTGCTCACCCGCCCGACGACCGCCCCGACCGCGCCCATCGCCCCCGCCCGCCGCACCGCGGGCCCCGACGAGGCCGTCACGCTCCTCGCGCTGGCCGCCCGTGACGGCGACCCCGTCGCGGTGGACCAGTTCGTACGCGCCCTGCACCGCGACGTGCGCCGTTACGTCGCCTACCTCAGCGCGGATCCGCAGTCCGCCGAAGACCTGACCCAGGAGACCTTCCTGCGGGCCCTCGGCAGCCTCCACCGCTTCGAGGGCCGCTCCTCCGCCCGTACCTGGCTGCTCTCCATCGCGCGGCGCACCGTGGTGGACAGCCTGCGCCACAAGGCGGCCCGCCCCAAGATCGCCGACAGAGACGACTGGCAGACGGCGGCCGAGCAGAGCCAGCCCCGCGGCGTACCCGGCTTCGAGGACGGCGTCGCGCTCGCGGAGCTGCTGGCGGCGATTCCCGCCGAGCGCCGCGAGGTCTTCGTCCTCACCCAGCTCATGGGCCTGCCGTACGCGGAGGCGGCGCTCATGCTGGGCTGCCCGATCGGCACCGTCCGGTCCCGCGTGGCCCGGGCCCGCTCGTCCCTGATCGACCTGCTGGACGACACGGACCCCGCCTGCGCCTGACCCCGAACGCCCGCACGGGGGCCCGGGCGCGGGTGCGGGTGCCTGCGGCGCGGGGCCGGGCGGACCGGGCGGACCCGGCGGCCTGCCCG
>NZ_JBSFDF010000047.1:0-66282 GCF_053593795.1 Streptomyces sp. NPDC002104
TCGCTTTCGCTTGCGCCTTCACAAACGACGTTAGCCCCGGATCAAGGGGATCCGGGCCTTCGGTTCTTCAGTAGCGGGGACAGGATTTGAACCTGCGACCTCTGGGTTATGAGCCCAGCGAGCTACCGAGCTGCTCCACCCCGCGTCGGTAAACCTGACTCTACGCGAGCACGGCGAGCAGATGCAAATCGGTTAACGGGCGGGGCCGAGCCGGTCAGGCCGAGAGTTCCTCGGCCAGCGCGTCGCGCAGCCGGGCCGCCCGCTCGGAGACCTCCGCGGGGCCCAGTTCCATGGCGCGCACGCACCACTTCTGGCCCTCCGTCAGGTCTCCCTGCCGGGCCGCGAGCAGGCCGAGGCGCAGCGCCGCCCGCCCGTGTCCGGCCACCGCGGCGCGGGTCCACCACAGGGCCGCCTCGGGCTCGTTGCCCTCGCGCGCCAGCAGCAGCCCGAGGTTGAAGGCTCCGTTGCGCGAGCCGGCCTCCGCCGCCTCCCGGTACCAGCGGGCCGCGGCCCGCAGCTCGCCCCGCGCGGCGGCCAGCATCCCGACCCGCACCTGGGCGCGGCGGTGCCCCAGCTCCGCGGCCCGCTCGTACCACTCCTCGCTCTCGGTGCGCGCGGCCGCGCCCACCGACTCGCCCAGCGCCACCGGCTCCGGCGGCGGGGCCAGCGACTCCAGCAGCGCGGCCAGCCGGAAGGCGGCCTCCGCGCTGCCGCCGCCGGCCGCGCAGCGCAGGTGCCGCTCCGCCGCCCGCTCCTCGCCGTCGCGGACCAGCGCGATGCCGACCTGGAGGGCCGCGTCGGTGTGTCCCGCCGACGCGGCCCGCTCGTACCACTTCAGGGCGGTGCGGTCCTCGTCGCGGCTGGCGAACAGGATGCCGAGGTTGAAGGCGGCGTCCACGCTGCCCGCCTCCGCCGCCTTGGAGAACCACGGCTCGGCGCCCTCCGCGTCGCCGCCCTGCAGCAGCAGGATGGCCAGCGCGTTGGCCGCCTCGCGGTGTCCCGCGTACGCGGCGCGCCGGTACCACTGCTCGGCCGGGCCGGTCCGCTCCTGGGCGGCGCAGAGCAGCGCGAGGTTGTACGCCCCGTTCTGGTCGCCCGCGTCCATCGCGGCCCGGTACCACTTCTCGGCCGTCTGGGTCTCGCCGCGCGCGGCGTGCAGGGCGCCGAGCGCGTTCGCGGCGTTGCCGTCGCCGTCCTGGGCGGCTTTCAGCCACCAGGTGGCCGCGTTCTCCTCGTCGCCGGCGTCGCGCAGCAGGAAGCCGAGGGCGCAGGCCGCCCGGGCCTCGCCCTGCTTGGCGGAGGTGAGGTACCAGCGCCCGGCCTCCTTCAGCTCCCCGCGCGCCTCCAGCAGCGCGCCCAGGTGCAGCCCGGCGCGCCGGTGGCCGCGCGCGGCGGCCTGCCGGTACCACTGCTCGGCCTCGGCGGGGTCGCCCTTGCGCAGGTGCCGGGCCAGCCGGTACGCGGCCTCGCGGTGCCCCTGCTCCGCGGCGGCGCGGAACCAGCGCTCGACGCCCTTGTCCCCGCGGTGCTCCAGCAGGTCGGCGAGGCCGTAGGCCCCCAGGGCATGGCCGGATTCCGCCGCCTGGCGCATCCAGTACTCGGCGGCGGGCTCGTCGCCCCGCTCGCGGTAGTGGCGGCCCAGGGCGTGCGCGGCGGGAGCGGATCCGGCCACGGCGGCCACGCGCCACCAGCCGGCGGCCTCCTCGGGGTAGCCGCGCTGGTGCAGCAGGACGCCCAGGTTGTTGGCGGCCGCGCGGTCGCCCGCGCCGGTCGCCCCGCGCAGGTACGGCTCGGCTGCCGCGAGGTCGCCGCGGCGCAGCAGGAGGGCCCCCAGGACGCTCATCGCGCCCGGGTCCCCCTTGTCGGCGGCGATCCGGTGCCGGGCCTCCAGCGCGGCGTCGCTGGCCGCGTCGGTCAGCGCGAAGACCGCGTCGTCGAACAACTCGTCGACTGACGCGACTGACGCGCCCGACACGTCCGGCGTGGTCGGCGCCGCGGCCGTGGTCCGTACGGCCCGCGTGGTCATCGCGGTCCGCACGTCAACGGCCTGAGCCGCCCCATCGGCCTCCGGTTCCGATTCGGAGTCCGCCCTCACAAACCGCCCTGTCTCCAGCAGAGTTGACCTGTCCCCCATAAATCCCATCGTCGCATCACCTGCTACCCGCGTACACCTGGTATGTCGCAGTCAGTGAGGTCACTACAGCGTTTTGTCGACATGCCCACAGAGAGACAAGTCAAACACGCTCACACCCCAACTCACCCTCCCCAGTGACCGAGTCGGCGAAAAACTCGATTGGGCATGACGAAGGCCCGGATCCATCGGATCCGGGCCTTCGTCTTCAGTAGCGGGGACAGGATTTGAACCTGCGACCTCTGGGTTATGAGCCCAGCGAGCTACCGAGCTGCTCCACCCCGCGTCGGTAAACCAACAGTAGCACGACGCGGGGTGGAACCATTACCGCTATCCGGTGGGCGTCGGCGTGGTCGCGGGCGGTGTCGCCTTCGCCTCGGCCTCGATCGCCCGCTTCAGCGCGGCCTGCAGGTCGCCCTGGGCCTTTCCGTACGCCGCCCAGTCGCCGGCCTTGAGCGCCTTGTCGGCCTCGTCGACCGCCGTCTGCGCATCGGCCAGGGCCGCCTTGACCGTCGGGTCCTGGTTGGCCGGCGGCGGGGTCGTGGTCCCGTCGCCCGGCGGAGTGGTGGTCCCGTCGCCCGGGGGCGGGGTCGCCGACTCGGCGCCGAACACCACGTTCAGCGCCTTCTCCAGCGTGTTCTCGAAGGCCGTCTTGTCCCCGTAGGTCACCAGGACCTTCTTCAGCAGCGGGTACTTGAGGCCGCCGCCGCGCACGTACACCGGCTCGACGTAGAGCATTCCCTTGTCGAGCGGGACCGTGAGCAGGTTGCCGTACTCCACCTGGGAATCGCCCCGGCTCAGGATGTTGATCTCCTGGGCGATCTCCGGCTTGGAGTTGAATCTCGCCTGGACGAGCTTCGGGCCGTCCACCGGATTCTGGGTGGGCAGCTTCAGCAACTGGATCTTGCCGTAGTCCGCGGTCGTGGGATCGGCGTTGACCGCCATGAAGGCGCTCAGGTTGTCCCTGCCGTTCGGCGTGAGCGTCGTGGTGAGGGAGAAGGCCTGGTTGGGATCCTTCTGGCCCGGCATCTTCATGGAGAGGTAGTACGGCGGAACCGCCGTCCCCGCCTTGGTGGTCGGGTCGTCCGGGACGGCCCAGACCTCACTGCCGCTGAGGAAGGTCTGCGGGTCGGTGACGTGGTAGCGGGTCAGCAGCTCGCGCTGGACCTTGAAGAGGTCCTGCGGGTAGCGCAGGTGCTCCATCAGGGCCGGCGAGATGTCCTTCTTGTCCTTCACCGTGCCGGGGAAGGCCTTCATCCACGTCTTGAGGACCGGGTCCTTGGTGTCCCACTGGTACAGCTTGACCGTGCCGTCGTAGGCGTCGACGGTGGCCTTCACCGAGTTGCGGATGTAGTTGACCTGGTTCTCCTGCGCCACCACCGCGCGCTGGGAGTTGGTCAGCGAGTCCGCCGTGCTGTCACCGAGCTGGGTGCGCGACGCGTAGGGGTAGCCGTTGGTCGTGGTGTAGGCGTCCACGATCCACTGGACCCGGCCGTCGATCACCGCCGGGTAGACGGCTCCGTCGATCGTCAGCCACGGGGCGACCGCCTCGACCCGCTCCTTGGGCGTGCGGTTGTAGAGGATCTTCGAACCCTCGCCGATGGCACCGGAGTAGAGGATCTGCGGCTCGCTGAAGGCCAGGGCGTACGCGGCCCGGTTCACCGGGTTGCTCAGGCTCACCCCGCTGTCGCCCTTGTAGGTGGTCTCCTTCTCGCCCGAGTCGTTGGCGTAGTCGAGCTCCTTCTGCGGTCCGCCGACGATCGAGTACTGCTTCGTCTGCTCGCCGTAGTAGATCCGCTGCTCGTACTCCCCGAGGTCGCCCGCCGCGGGCAGGCCCGACTCGGTGAACAGCGGCTCGCCGTTCGAGGTGACCTCGGTGCCCTTGGCCGCGACCACACCGAATCCGTGGGTGTAACGGAAGTGGTCGTTGATCCAGTTGTTCTTCGGGATGCCCGCGAGGTTGATCTCACGGAGCCCGATGACCGTGTCCTGGCCCTTGTACCGGTCGACCGCCAGCGTGGCCGGGAAACCGTAGTAGCCCTTGTTCTGCTGGAGCTGCTGGAAGGCCGGGGAGACGATGTTCGGGTCGAGCAGGCGGATGCTCGCCGTGGTGTTGGCCTCCTGGCGGAGCACCTTCTTGTCCGCCTTGGGGTCCGGCAGGCCCGGGTAGTCCTTGACGGAGGCGTCGGCGACCCCGTAGGCGTCGCGCGTCGCCTTGATGTTCTTCTGGACGTACGGGGATTCCTTGGCCTGCTCGTTCGGCTGGACCTGGAACTTCTGCACGATCGCCGGGTACAGCCCGCCGATCAGGATCGCCGAGAGCACCATCAGGCCGAAGCCGATCACCGGGAGCTGCCAGGTGCGGCGCCACAGCGTCGCGAAGAACAGCACCGCGCAGATCGCGGCGATGGCGACGAGGATCGTCTTCGCCGGCAGGTAGGCGTTGGCGTCGACGTAGCGCAGCCCGGTCCAGTTGTCCGCGGCCTTGAAGTCGCTGGACTTCACGGCGAGGCCGTACCGGTCGAGCCAGTACGCGACGGCCTTGAGCGTGACGAAGAGGCCGAGCAGCACCGACAGGTGGCCGGTCGCCGCGGCGGTGGCCCGCGCACCCGGGCTGGTGACGCGCAGTCCCCCGTAGAGGTAGTGCACGACGGCGGCGGCGATCACCGAGAGCACGACGGCGGCGAAGCCGAAGCCGAGCAGGAAGCGGTACCAGGGCAGGTCGAAGGTGTAGAACGACACGTCCAGGTTGAACTGGGGGTCCTTCGTGCCGAAGGGCACCCCATTCACGTACATCAGCCAGGTCTTCCACTGGCCCGCCGCCGAGGCGCCCGCGATCAGGCCGACCAGTGCGGAGATGCCGAGCAGCAGCCACTTGCGGTACGGCGCGACGCTCATCCGGTAGCGGTCGAGGCTCTGCTGCTCCATCGACATCGCGCTGAGCGGCGGCCGCAGCCGGTGGGCCAGCCAGATGTTGAGCCCGACGGCACCGGCCATGAGGAGGCCGAAGACGGCGAAGAGGCCGACCTTGGTCCACAGGGTGGTGGTGAAGACGGTGGAGTAGTTGACGGAGCGGAACCAGAGCCAGTCCGTCCAGAAGCCGGCGAACATGATGAACGCCATGGCCAGGACGGCAAGCACGCCCAAGGTCATCAGAAGAGTCCGGGCGCGCCGGGACGGGCGGCCGACTCTCATCCGTGGCCCGGAGGGGCCTCCGCCGCGGTCCGGCATCTGGAAAGCCAAGGTGCGCACCTCGAAAGTCGCTGTGTGTAAGTGATGCGATGAGTTTTCAAAGCATGGGCCCCCGATCGTAGGGCCCACTCATGGAACTTACTGAGGCTTTAGTCAGTTCCCGGTATCGGGTGGAAAGGAGGCAGGATGTTGCCCATGTCCAACCTTTCGCCGTCCCCCGGCACCCCTATGGCGGCAAGCCCGCTGACCCGTGCCGTCCTCGAAATCGACGAGTACGCCTCCACCCTCGGCTGGGACAAGCCCGCCCGGCTCTTCGCCCTGGTCGACACGTCCAGGCTGCGCAAGGAGGCCCCGGGCGTCGCCCGCCAGCTCGGCCTCGACCAGGACGACACGGGCAAGAACCAGCTCACCCCGATCGAGCAGGACGAGGTGCCGGCCGGGACCCCGCTGGACAAGTTCCTGGGCACCATCGCCTGGCCCCCGTCGATCCTCGGCTGCGCGCTGACGGTGGAGCGGCTCATGCTGCCGCCGTCGGCGGAGTCCTCCGTGCCGGAGGGGCTCAGCGACAGGCAGCTGGCCAAGTGGGTCGCCTCCCACCCGGACCGGCAGGAGGTGCGGCTGACCGTGGGCGTCCTGCGCGACGGCTCGCGGGAGTCGGCCGTACGGCTGCGGGACAAGGACTCGGCGAACGAGGTGCTGACCGGCGCGACGCTGGTGCCGGGGCTCGCCGAGGCACTGGCCGCGACCTTCCTCGACTAGTCCGGCGGGGACGCCGGAGGGGAGACGGTCAGGGCTTGGCGCTGCACTGCGTCAGCCCGGCCGTGTCCCCCTTGCCGATCTTCTCCAGCGCCTTCACGGCGTCGTCGATGGTGGACACCTTCACGAGCGTCAGCCCGTCGGGCACGGCGCCCGCGGCGGCGGCGCAGTTCTCGGCGGGGGTCAGGAAGTACTGGGCGCCGGCCTGGCGGGCGCCGATGGTCTTCATCTGGATGCCGCCGATGGGGCCGACCTTGCCCGCGTCGTCGATGGTTCCGGTGCCCGCGACGAACTTGCCGCCGGTCAGGTTCTCCGGGGTGAGCTTGTCGACGATGCCGAGCGCGAACATCAGGCCGGCGCTGGGGCCGCCGACGTCGGCGAGCTTGATGTCGATGGTGAACGGGAAGGTGTGGTCGGTCCCGGCCCGGATGCCGACGATGGCGTGACCGTCGCCCTCCGCCTTGCCGGCGGTGATCGTGACCTTCGTCGTGCCGGTGGGCTCGCGCTGCGCCTTCTCGGCCTCGGCTGCCTCGGCGGCGGGCACGATGGTGAACTCGACCGGCTCGCCGGGCTTGTGCTTGGTGACCAGCTTGGCCACGTCCTCGGGGGCCTTGACGGGGGTGCCGTCCACCGCCCTGATGACGTCCCCGGCGTGCAGCTTGCCCTCGGAGGGGCTGTCCTTGACCACGGAGGCGACGATCACGCGGGCGGCGACCGGGATGCCGAGCTGCTTGAGGGCGGCCACCTTGGCGCTCTCCTGCGACTGGCTGAACTCCTCGGCGTTCTCCTGCGTGGACTGCTGCTCCGTCTTGCCGTCCGGGTACAGGTTCTCGTGCGGGACGACGATGTTGTCGCCCGCCGCCCAGCCGTACACGGCCTCCAGCAGGTTCATGTCGTAGTCCGCACCGGTGACGCGGACCGTCGTCATGTTCAGGTGCCCGGTGGTCGGGTACGTCTTGTGCCCCGAGATGTTCAGGACGGGCTCGCCGTGCGAGTCCCCGAGCGTGTTCACGGTCGGGCCCGGGCTCATCTCGGAGTACGGGGCCTTCATGAACACTCCCGCGCAGAGCAGCGCGAACAGCATGAGGGTGGAGGCGAGCATCGTCGCAGTGCGGCGTGGCATGGATCGACAGTACGTGACGGCCCTGACGAGCGGCCCCCGGGGCCGGTCCGTACGGGGCCCGGCACCGCGTCAGACGGAGTCCACGGTGTCCTTCTTGCGCTGTGCGTCCGCGCCCGCCTTGGCCGCGCCCGGTTCGCTCTGGCCCATGGCCTCGCGGAACCGCGCGTAGCCCGCGAGCTCGGATATGTCGCCGGCCGTGCGGTCGCGTGCCGCCCAGCTGCCCCATATCGCCGCTCCGATCGCGGCGAACAGCGGAATCAGCAACCACGCCAAAGACGCCATGGGCGTGTCTCCCTACCCCGAAGTACGTGTTGTTGGTGGCTTCAACGCTGCTGCCCGGGAGGGGGTTACGCAAATCGAGGGCGTGTTGCGCGTCCGAACGGGGCAATGAGCGGGCCCCGGCCCTGCCTCAGCAGGCGCCGACCCACTCCTCCGTGCCGTCCGCGAACGTCTGGTGCTTCCAGATCGGGACCTCGTGCTTGAGGTCGTCGATCAGCATGCGGGCGGCCTCGAAGGCCTCGCCGCGGTGGGGGCAGGACACGGCGACGATCACCGCGAGGTCGCCGACGGCCAGGTCGCCGATGCGGTGGACGGCGGCCAGCGCGCGGACCGGGTACTTCTCGATGACGCGCTCGGCGACGCGGCGCATCTCCGCCTCGGCGGAGGGATGGCAGGAGTAGCCGAGCTGGTCGACGTCCGCCCCGCTGTCGTGGTTGCGCACCGTGCCGACGAAGAGCGTGGTGCCGCCCGTCGCGTCGTCGCCGACGGCCTGGAAGACCTCGTCGATCGAGAGCGGGGTCTCACGGATTTCGAGCAGCCGGATGGGGTCCGGAGCGGCGTGCTCGCCGGGGTGGTCGAAGTGCGGTGCCATACCTTCCATCGTGCCCTAGCCGCTGACCCGGCGGAATAGCCGTTTCACCAGGGCGGCGGCCGAGGCCTTGGGAGCCTTCTACAGAAACGCTCCGGCCGCGGCCGCCCCGCCGGGGGAGATCCAGCCCCTCCGGCGGTTGAGGAGCGGGGGCGGGGCGGACCCCCCGGCCAGGGGGGGGCCGCCCGGCCAGGGGGACCGCCCGGGGCCCTGGCCCCGTACGGGTCAGATGCCCCGGCGGCGGCGCGCGGCGCGGATCGCGGCGGCGGCGCCCAGCAGGGCGACCGTCGCGCCCGCGGCCCCCGCGGCCGTGGCGTCCTTGCGGCCCAGCCGGCGCCCCACGACCGTGTGCCGGCCCGCGACCTCCTGGAGGAGCTCGGCCAGCACCTCCTCGTTGGTCCAGCGCGGCCGCCACCCCGCCGCGTGCAGCCCGCTGACGCTGACCACCCACGGGTGCATCGTGTAGGCGAGGTCCCCCGCCGGGGACGGAGTGAGGCCGATGCGGTGCAGTCTGGCCGCCGCGCCCAGGGCCACGGCCGACGGGAGCTCCATGCGGCGGATGCCGCTCAGCTCCTCGACCTCCTCCTGTTCGAGCCAGCCCTCGCAGCCGACCGCCAGCTCACCTTCCACCTTCTCCAGGGCCGCGTACTCCAGCGCGCTGACCAGGTCCTCGACGTGGCAGAACTGCCAGGTCGGGCGGGAGCCCGCCACCACCAGCAGGCGCGGGGACTCGAAGTAGCGGGTCAGCGCGGTGTCCGTGCCGCCGACCAGGACCGCCGGGCGGACCACGGTGACGTTCAGGCCGGGGTGCGCGCGCGGCGCCCGGCGGCCCAGCCGCTCGATCTCCAGCAGGTCGCCTACTCCGGTCGCCTCGGCGGTGGCGCGCAGCTCGGCGTCCTCGGAGAGCGGGATGTCGTTGTCGGGCAGGGCGCCGTAGACCATCGCGGACGTGCAGAGCACGACCCGGTGCACTCCGGCGGCCGCGGCGGCGGTGAGGACGGTCTGGGTCCCCCGCACGTTGTACGCCGTACGGGCCGCCGGGTCCGTCTCCAGGTCGAGGTCGAGGGCCAGGTGCACCACGACGTCCGCGCCGCGCAGTTTCTCCGCGATGGCGGGGTCCCGTACGTCCAGGAGGTGCCACTGCGCGTCGGTGCAGTCCCCGCGCCGCTCGTCGATCGCGACGACCTGCTTGACCTCCTCGGACGCGGCCAGCCTGGTCACCAGGGCCGCGCCGACCCCCGAGGCGGCCCCGGTCACCGCGATCACGGGGCCTCGGCGCGCGGAGCCGCCCGGGTTTCGCGTCCGGCGAACGCCCTGGGCGTCTTCGCCGTGCTCAGGGCGGTTTTCCGGGCCCTGCTCGTCCAAAGCGTGCGGATCTGGGGAACTCACCAGGCGTCTCCAGCGGTTGTCTTCAGTAGGGACGCGCCGTGACGCGCACCCACCAGTCGATGTCCATCCTGCCGCAGCCCAGGAGTCGGCGGAGCACCGAGCCCGGAAGCGGGTCTGGTGTCTACGCTGGGTGGTGTTGTCGACCCATTGCCCGCCGGCTCCCGCCGGCGGCCCTACGAGCCGAGGAAACCCGTGAGCGACACCCCATTCGGATTCGGCCTTCCGCCCGAGGAGCCGGACAACGGCGACGAGGGCAAGAAGAAGGGCAACGAGGGCGGTGAGGGCGGCCCGATTCCGTTCGGGTTCGGTACGGGCCTGCCCGGCGGCTCCGGCGGCCCGGGCGATGCCGACAACCCCTTCGCGGCGATGTTCGGCTCCATGAACCCGAACGACCTCGGCGCCGCCTTCCAGCAGCTCGGCCAGATGCTGAGCTACGAGGGCGGCCCGGTCAACTGGGACATGGCCAAGGACATCGCCCGCCAGACCGTGGCCCAGGGCACCTCGGACGGGGTCAAGGACGCCAGTGTGGGCATCGCCGAGAGGTCGGCCGTCGAGGAGGCCGTGCGCCTCGCCGACCACTGGCTCGACGACGTCACCTCGCTGCCGTCGGGCGCCGCGACGGCCGTGGCGTGGAGCCGCGCCGAATGGGTCGAGGCGACCCTGCCGGTGTGGAAGGAGCTCGTGGACCCGGTCGCCGAGCGCGTCGGCGCGGCCATGGGCAGCGTCCTGCCCGAGGAGATGCAGGCCATGGCGGGCCCGCTGCTCGGCATGATGCGCTCCATGGGCGGGGCCATGTTCGGCCAGCAGATCGGCCAGGCCGTGGGCACCCTCGCGGGCGAGGTCGTGGGCTCGACCGACGTCGGCCTGCCGCTGGGCCCGGCCGGCAAGGCGGCCCTGCTGCCGCTGAACATCGAGAGCTTCGGCAAGGACCTGGGCGTCTCCTCCGACGAGGTACGGCTGTACCTGGCCCTGCGCGAGGCCGCCCACGCCCGTCTCTTCGCGCACGTGCCGTGGCTGCGTTCGCACCTCTTCGGCGCCGTCGAGGGGTACGCGCGGGGCATCAAGGTCGACACCTCGAAGCTGGAGGACGTGGTCGGCCAGCTCGACCCGTCGAACCCGGAGCAGCTTCAGGAAGCCCTCCAGGGCGGCATGTTCCAGCCGCAGGACACCCCCGAGCAGAAGGCCGCGCTGGCCCGTCTGGAAACCGCGCTCGCGCTGGTCGAGGGCTGGGTGGACGCGGTCGTGCACGAGGCCGCCAAGCCCCGGCTGACCTCGGCAGACGCCATGCGCGAGACCATGCGCCGGCGGCGCGCCTCGGGCGGCCCGGCGGAGCAGACCTTCGCGACGCTGATCGGGCTGGAGCTGCGGCCGCGCCGGCTGCGCGACGCCTCGCGGCTGTGGGCCTCGCTCACGGACGCGCGCGGCGTGGACGGGCGCGACGGGCTGTGGGAGCACCCGGACATGCTGCCGACCGCTTCCGACCTGGACGACCCGGACGGGTTCGTGCACCGCGAGCAGCTGGACTTCTCCGAGATCGACAAGATGCTGGGCGAGGCCGCCCAGAAGCGCGACCAGGACGGCGACGACACCAAGTGAGCCTGCGCGAAGATGCGGTCCTCGTCCTGAAGGGCTACGAGGACCAGCCCGAGCTGCGCGACGTCTACCTGGAGCACCTCGCGGCCCATCCGGACGGGGTCTACAAGCCCTGCCAGGCGGGCCATGTCACCGGCAGCGCGCTGGTGATCGACCCGGAGCGGGAGCGCGTCCTGCTGACCCTGCACAAGAAGCTGGGCATGTGGCTCCAGATGGGCGGGCACTGCGAGCCGGGTGATGCCACCCTCGCCGAGGCCGCCCTGCGCGAGGCCCGCGAGGAGTCCGGCATCACCGCCGGGCTGACCCTGGTGCCCGGTGGCCCGGTGCGCCTGGACCGGCACCCGATCCCGGCTCCGTGCAACTGGCACCTCGACGTGCAGTACGCGGTGCTCGCGCCCGCCGGTGCCCTCGAAGCGATCAGCGACGAGTCGCTGGACCTGCGCTGGTTCCCGTACGCCCAGGTGGCGGAGGTGGCCGACGCCTCGGTGGTGCGGCTGCTGGAGGCGACCCTGGCGCGGCTCTGACCGCGCCGGACGGGCGAAGGGGGGCGGGCCCGATGAGGCCCGCCCCCCTTCGTGTGCGCCGGACGGCTAGTTCCAGGCGTTGTTCTGGTTCTGCGCGTGGGCGCCGTGCTGGCCCATGCCGAACTGCGCGGCCGCGCCCTGCCCGATCTGCGCGTTCTGCGGCGGGAGCGCCTCGCTGGGCTGGACCAGGGCGAAGCCGGTGCCGAGGAAGCTCAGCTCCCAGCCCTCGCCCGTGTTGCCGCGCCGCCGCCAGACGCCGGTGGAGTGCGTCTGGGCCTGCATCTGCACGCGCAGCGAGGTGGACCAGGCGACGATGGCGTCGGCGTCGGCGTTGACGTACTTGTCGGGCGTGACCTGCATCATCAGCGGCTGCCCGGAGGTCATCAGCGCGACCTTGCCGCGGCCGGTGATGTTGAGCTGGTACTTGCCGGAGCCGGAGATCCCGTACTGGCTGTCCACCGCGATGGCCTCGGTGTGCAGGGTGGAGTCCAGGGCCAGCACATAGCTGCTGTCGACCGTGAGGCCGTCCTGGTCCACGTCCACGACGTGGACGTACTGCGCCAGGTTGGCCAGGTAGACCGTGCCCTGTCCGGAGCAGCGCATCAGGTCGAGGCCCTCACCGGTGCGGGCGCGGGCGTTGCGCTGGGTGGTGCTCTGGTACTCGCCGTCGAAGTCGATGATCCCCTGGTAGGCGACCATCGCGCCCTTGCGGGCGAGCACGTCGTCGGAGCCGGTCAGCGAGACCCGCAGCAGCTGCGGGTTCTGGACGGCGTACCGCTCCTGGGTCTGCGCCTCGGCGTGGGCGAAAAGTGAGCTCTGCATGGTGTGTCTTCTCCCCCTCAGCCCCGGGCCCGGAGCCGGTCGGTGCTGTCCTCGCTGGGCTGTACGACGACGATGCCCTGGCCGGAGAAGGCCATCTGGTAGGCCTCCCCGCTGCCCCGGCCGATCATCGACGAGGCCTTGAAGCTGCGCTTGCCCTTGACCTTGAGGTTCGGGGACCAGGCGACGAGCGCGTCGGGGTCCACGTACGTCTCGTCCTCGCCGCGGCCGCAGTCCACCACCATCGGTGTGCCGCGCGAGGTGATCGCGACCCAGCCGGTGCCGGCGACCGACACGTTGAACAGACCCTGACCGGCGAACTTGGCCATGCCCTTGACCCGCTCGACGCCCCACTGGAGGTGGGCGTCGAAGGCGAGGAGGTTGGTGCCGTTGACGGAGAGCGAGTCGTTGTTGAGGTTGATCACGACGACGTCCGCGCCGTAGTCGGCGAGGTAGAGCAGGCCGTCGCCCGTGCACTTCATGAGCGGGGCGCCCTCGCCGGTGAGCCACTGCGAGGCCATCTGGCGGACGGCCGGCGGGTTGGGCTCGTACTGCACGAAGCCCTCGTAGGCGACCATCGATCCGGTGCGCGCGAAGAGGTCCTGGCCGCTCTGCATGGCGACCTTGAGCATCGCGCGGCCGTGGTTCTCCATGCGGGCCGTGACGGGGGTCGGGGCGTAGCCCGCGAGCTGCTGGTTCATAGCGTTCATGGCATTCATGTGGGGCTCCCTCAGACCTCGTACGGCTGGACGACGATGAAGTTGCCGGGGGCGCCGCGGAACTGGAGGTTCACGGTCTCCCCGCTGTGGCCGGGGTAGGCGTTGCGGCGCAGCCGGACCTGGCTGGAAATGATCACCTGGGCGGCCGAGGACCACGCGACGATGGCGTTGCTGTCCGCGAAGGTGGTCGGGGTGACGGGCAGGACGACGGGCACGCCGTGCGTCTTGACGATGACCGTGCCGGTGCCCTGGAACTGCATGGTGAACAGTGCGCCGCCCGGGATGCCGTGGCCCTCGATGCGGCGGATCTCGTGCTGGAGCGACTCGTCGAAGGCGAGGACGTTCTCGGCGGAGACGCAGATGCCGTCGCCCTGCAGCTCGATGGCGTGCAGGTGGGCGCCGTTCTCCGCGAGGAAGACCTGGCCGCGGCCGGTGCAGCGCATCAGCTGCATCTCCTGGCCGGTGGCGTTGCCGACGACGCGGCCGGCGAAGCCCGCGCCCTTGTAGCTGAAGTCGACCTTGCCCTGGTAGAGCACCATGCTGCCCTGGCGGGCGAGGACGGCCTGGCCGCCCATGGAGAGGTCGACGCGCATGAGCTGCTGGTTCTGCGGGGTCCAGCGGGCGCCGGTGGGGGCTTCCTTGTACGGCTGGAGGGCGGCGGCGAGTCCGGCGCCGGCGGCGGGCACCGCCTGGGCGGGCTGGCCGTAGCCCTGGGGCGGCTGGCCGGGCTGCTGGCCGAAACCGGGCTGCTGGCCGTAGCCCTGGGGCTGCTGGCCGTACGGGGGCTGCTGCTGGCCGGGGACCTGGCCGTAAGAGGGCTGCGGCTGCTGTCCGTACGGCGCGGGGGCCGGGGCGGGCGGCGGGACCTGCCCGTAGGGCGCGGGGGCGGGCGGGGCCAGGGGGGCGCCCATCGGTGCGGCCATGGTGGGGGCCGCGTGGACGGGCTGCTGGTACGGCGCGGGGGCGGGGGCCTGGGCGGGCGCCGGGGCCTGGGGCGGCGCGCCGAAGGAGGGCGCCGGGGCCGGGGGCTGCGCCTGGGCGGGGGCGCCGAAGGACGGCGCCGGGGCGGAACCCTGCGGCGGCGGGGCGAAGCCGGGCGCGCCGGCCGGGGCCTGCGCCTGCGGCGCGGGCTGCTCCTCCTCGGCGACCTCGCCGCCGAAGTTCTGGAGCAGCGCGGCGAGCCCGCCGTCGAAGCCCTGGCCGACGGCGGCGAAGCGCCACACGTCCTTGAGGTAGAAGTCGCCGATCATCAGCGCGCGCTCGGTGCTGAACTCCGAGCCCGAGAAGGAGTACCGGACGACTTCCTCGCCACCCGCCACGATGCGGATGTAGCCGGGGCCGACCTGCGACATCTGCCCGGCGCCGTCGATCGAGGCGGCGAAGGAGAGCTTGTGGATGCCGGCCGGAATGCGGTCCAGGGTCACCCGGAAGGACTCGGTGTCGCCGGCCTGCGCGCCGAGCTGCTGGATGGACTCCTCCGGCGACTTCGGCTGGTTGAAGAAGACGAAGTAGCGGTCGTCCGAGAGCTGTTCGTTGGCGTCGAGGCCGAAGCAGCTGATGTCGATGGCGAGTCCGGGCCCGGCGATCTGGACACCCACATAGAGGTCCGTGCCCGCCGTCAGATCACTGATTTTGGCCTTGTGACCGCGTTGGAATTCCCTGGCCATACGTAAGACCGTCCCCCATCCCGACTGTGAATGCGTGCCGCTCAGGCTAACGCCAACCTCGGACATCGGGCCAAGTCGGTACCGACCCGGTACATATCACGAGGTGTGACATCCCGGACAAATAACGGCCAAATGCGGATCATTCCTCGCGGGCGGCCGGAACTTTCGGAAGGCGCTCGGCGGCGACGACTCCTTCGAGGTACCCGCGCGCCCGCTCGGTGCGCGGGTAGGCCTCCAGCAGTTCCCAGAAACGGGGGCCGTGGCCGGGCACGAGGAGGTGCGCCAGCTCGTGCAGCAGCACGTAGTCGACGACGTACTCCGGCATTCCCTGGATGCGGTGCGAGAGCCGGATGCTGCCTTCGGCCGGGGTGCAGGAGCCCCAGCGGGTGTTCTGGTTGGTGACCCAGCGGACCGTGCGGGGGCGGGCACGGCCGCTGAAGTACTGCTCGGACAGACGCTCGGCGCGCTCGGCGAGTTCCGCGTCGCCGATGGTGCGCTTGCTCTCCTGCGCCGCCAGCTTGTCGAGCATGACGCCCACCCAGCGCTGCTCCTCGGCCTCGGACATCCGGGCAGGGATGAGGACGACCGTGCGGTCACCCTCGCGGTAGGCGGACACGGTCCTGCGGCGGCGTGCGCTCCGGCGGACTTCCACGGGGCGCTGCGGTGGATCGGCTGACACGCCATGACGGTACCCGCTCGCCCCGGCGGAAGTCCCGCCCCTCCCCGAGTCGAACAGGAACCGATCGGCTCGAGGTCTGCCCAGGGAACCCCATCCATTCATTTCATATAGCTAATACCCCTCGCCTGTGGACAAACTTCCGCAAGCTTTTCGCCGGGCGGGCAATCTTGCGGAAAGCGACGCACGCCAGGGGAATGCGGCGCGCGAATGAACCGCGAAGCGAAGGAGGACCGCGATGTATCCGAAGGTGAAGCCGGCGCTGGCACGGGCATGGCGGGATCTGCAGACGGTGCAATTCGGGGTGACGCCCGCCCACGCGGTGGTGCTCGGCCCGGTGGACACGGCGACGGGCTCGCTCCTCGACCTGATCGACGGGACGCGGGGCATGGACCTGCTCCGGTCGGAGGGCAGGGCGATGGGGCTCCCGGACGGCCGGGTCGACGAGGTGGTGCGCCGGCTGGCGGCGGCAGGGCTGCTCGACGACGCCACGGCGGGCGGCCCCCGCGCCCAGGCGGTGCGGGACCGGCCGGAGACCCTGGAGCGGCTCGGCCCGGACCTGGGGTCGCTGTCCTTGGTGCACCCCCGGCCGGGCGGGGACTTACAGGGCGTCGCCGCCCGGCGGGTGATACGGGTTCAGGTGCGCGGGAGCGGCAGGGTGGGGGCGGTGATCGCCTCGGTCCTGGCGGGAGCGGGCATCGGCCGGGTCGAGGTGCTCGACGGGGGCCGCACCCAGCCGGCGGACGTGGCGCCGGGCGGTCTGGGCCCCGGCAGCGTGGGACGGCTGCGCGCCGAGGCCGCGCGGACGGCGGTCCGGGACGCTGCCCCCGGCCGCGGGCCCCGGGCCGGGGAGAGCGAGGGGCCGGAGCCGGGGCTCGCCCTGGTGGTGGTCGCCCCCCGCGACGGCCTGCAGTCCTGGGCCCCCGACCCCGAGACGGCGGCCGACTGGGTCACCACCGGCACCCCTCACCTCTACGCGGGGGTACTGGAGGGCACCGGGCTGGTGGGACCGCTGGTCCTCCCCGGAGCCACGGCGTGCGCCGGCTGCATGGAGCGCGACCGGATCGACCGGGATCCGGCCTGGCCGCGCATGCTGGTCCAGTGGCGCTCGGCCCACCGCCGCCGCACGGCCGCCGCCTGCGACCTGGGCCTGTCCACCGCCGTGGCCGGCCTGGCCGCGGCCCACGCCCTGTCCTTCCTCGACGGCGAACTCCCCGCCTCCGCCGCCACCCGCTGGGAGGCCTCCCTCCCGACCCTCCACTGGCAGCCCACCCCGGTGCATCCGCATCCGGACTGCCCGTGCGCGGCGTCGAGGGTCCCGGCGGGGCAGGGGGTGGGGGCGTGAGGTGGCTACGACGGTGGCGGCGGCGCGAGCCGCTCCTCAAGTACCCGGCAGAACCCCTCGATGCGGGGCTCGGCCGACGGGAGGACGGGGACGAGGCTGCGGAGGGCGAGGAGCAGCTCCCGAAGCTCGCCCGGGGTCGGATCGGCCGCAAGGAACCGAGTGAGGTCCTGCGCCACCTCGCCCCAGCTCGCCGTCAGACACCGCACGAGGAGCCGGTTCCCGATGTCCGACGGGGAGAGGTCGGCCGGCGCGAGGGAGCCGACGAGTTCCAGCACCCGCCGGATGTGCTCGTCCCGGGCGGGCCGCCCGAGCAACTGCGCCACGACAGCGGCCTCGTAGTGCGCCCAGACCATGTCCGGCTGGATACCGGCCGCCCGGGTGAGGTCCTCGGCGGCTCTGTCATAGCGGCCCAGCACTCGGAGCACCAGTCCGCGGCAGGTGAGCGCCCAGGCTTCGTCCGGCGCGCTTTCCAGGCTTCGGTCGAGGTCGGCGAGAGCCTCCTCGCAGCGGCCCGCTTTGCGCAGGCGGAAACCTCTCACGGCCAAGGTGTGGTGGTCCGCGGAGTCGTGGCCGACGGCCTGATCGAAGTCGGCCAGCGCCTCCTCGTACCGCCCGAGGACCACATGCACGTCACTGCGGCGGCGCCACGCCCAGAGGTAGTCGGGCTTCAGCTCGACGGCACGGGACAGATCGTCCAGCGCCTCCTCGTACCGCCGCGCGGCCGCGTGGGTCTCACCCCGGCCGGCGAGCGCCCAGTGGGAATCCGGAGCGAGTGCGATGGCCCGCGTGAAGTCGGCCGCCGCGTCCCCGTACCGCACGAGGGACCGATGGGCGTAGCCCCGGCAGGAGAAGGCCCAGGCAGAATCGGGTGCGAGGGCGATGGCCCGCGTGAAGTCGGCCACCGCGTCCTCGGACCTGCCGAGGGACCGCAGGACATTGCCACGGCGGGTGAAGGCCCAGTCCTGCTCGGGGTTCAGGTCGATGGACCGCGAAAAGTCGGAGAGCGCCTCCTCGTACCTTCGGGTGTCTTGCAGGACGGCGCCACGGATCCGCCAGGCGAAGGCGTCCTCCGGCATGCGAACGACGGCCTCGTCGAGAACCGCAAGCGCGTCGTCGTAGCGCTTCAGCGCCCAGAGAACCCTGCCGCGTGTGGTGAACACCCACATGTCGTCCGGGGCGAGTTCCCTGGCCCGGTCCAGATCCGCGAGTGCCTGTGCGTACCGCCCGGCTCCCGTGTAGGCCAGGCTGCGGTAGGAGAGGTTGCGAACATTCTCGGGATGCAGCTCCACGGCGCGGGTGTAGTCGGCGATCGCCTCGTCGGTGCGGCTCTCAAGGTGATGGGTCCGGGCCCGGCCGAAAAAGGCCTGTTCGTTCTCCGGGTCCAGCTCAAGGGTCCTCGTGTAGTCCGCCAGGGCGTCCGGATAGCGCTCCGCGTTGCGATGCTCCCGACCGCGAAGCCGCAGGGCCAGCGCTTGACCGGCCGTGTCGAGTCGCGCACGGGTCAGGAGGAGCGTCAAGACGGCGACAGCGGGCTCCGGCTCTTCCAGCGCCGCCTCGAACAGTCCGGACCACCGGACCACATCGGAGGAGTCCGTGTCGCGGGCCGCGGCGGTGAGGACCGTGACCCAGCGGCGGAGGGTGGTGATGCCGTGGCGGTAGGCGTCGACGAAGTCCCGCAGGACGGAAGGGAGGGCCGTGCGGGGGTTGGCGCAGAGGCGGTGGTAGGCCTCCTCCAGGCGGTAGCCGCGCCAGGTCTCGTCCGACCACCAGCCCTTGGCCGGGGCGGGCGCCTCCTCCAGGTGCGCGCGGCGGTCGCGGAAGGCGTCGGCCAGGCGGGTGTGGAGCTGCTCCCAGCGGATCGGGGACTGTCTGCGCTGCAGGCGCAGCATGGCGCCGCGGACCACCTCGTGATAGCGGCAGTGGCCCGAGCGGTCGGTGACGAAGGGCATCGACCGGAGCCAGCCGAAGAGTTCGGCCGCCTCCTCCTCGACGGCCGCCCGGTACACGTCCTCGTCCAGTTCCTGCGGGAACGCGCAGGCGAGGGCGGCGGCCCGGTGGGCAGAGCCGGGCACCCACTTCAGGAACCGTTCGACGGCGGTGCCGCTGGGGTCCCCGATCTCCTCCACCTCCTCCACCGTTCCCGGCTGCGTCTCGGCCAGGGTGGACACCAGGACCGGGAGCCGGCCCGACAGGCGCAGGATCACCTCGACGACCCGCTCGTCCGTGATCCCCTTGCCGGTGAGGAGCTCGCGCGCCTCGGTCTCGGTGAAGATCTCCAGCGGCCAGTCGGTGACCAGGTCGTGCCAGTCCTCCCAGGTGCGGGCGGCCAGCTTCGACTGGCCGGCCAGGACGACCAGCACGTTCGCGGGGAACTCCCCGTAGCGTTCGCTGCCGAGCACGTCGCGCAGCCAGGTGTCCAGCAGGGGGCCGGTGCGCTCGTAGGTGTCGAAGAGGAGCACGATCCACGGGTGTCTGCCGGCCGCCTCGGCAAGTTCCCGGAGGAACACCGGAGTCAGCGCGTCCAGCGGGGAGAGGACCAGTTCAACGTCGCCGTGGTTGCGCAGCCGGGTGCTGAGGAGGGCTTTGACCCGGTCCGCTCCGACGGCGACCTGGTTCGGGTCCACCGCGCCCGTGAAGGCGCCGACTCCCGGGATCATGCCGAGCCCGGCGAGGCCGATCTGCGAGGCGACCACGCTGGACGGGGACGGGGGCGGGGGCGGTGCGCCTCCCACCGCCGGGTCGGCCCCCACAGGGCCGGCGAGGCCTCCGGCGTCGGCCTCGTGCCGGCGCTGACGGTAGGTGGCGAGCAGTTTGTCGAAGCCCTTCAGTGCCAGGCCCTGCTGGGCGAACTGCGCGCTGATGACCTCCATGGTCTCGACGACGTCCCCGACCGACTCGTCCACGTACGCGGTGAGCGCCCCGCCCTCGCGGGCGATGGTCTCCAGGTGCCTCACCAGGGTCGATTTGCCGACTCCCGCCGGGCCCCGGACGTGGAAGAGGAACTGCGCCGCCTCCTCCGGGGGCTGGCGCAGGGCGTCGCGGAAGGCGGTCACCTCGCTCTGTCTGCCGATGAAGCCGACGGAACGCCGGCGCCGGATCAGTTCCTGCCTCGAAGGACGCCGCCCCGCCATCGCCCGGTCCTCCCCCGCCCCGTACATGGTCCGCCGTCCGTCCATGCTGGCCCACGGGGGCCGGCGGCGTCTGCCGACCCGGTGGATTCCCACTGGGTGCCGGGCTGGAGAGCGGGGCACTCGGACGGGGTGGGCGCGAAGGGCCATGACAGGATGCCTGTGGCCGGGAAGGCCTTCGGGGGGCTCCCCCGGACCGTGGCTTGCGGCTCAGCTGTCTGGGAATTGGAGGGGCGTATGTCTGATCTTCCCCGGAAGGCGGTCACCCGTACCGTCAAGCTGGCCGCGCTGCCGCTCGGCATAGCGGGCCGGGCCACTTGGGGGCTCGGCAAGCGGATCGGCGGCAAGTCGGCCGAGATGGTGGCGCGCGAGCTCCAGCAGCGCACCGCCGAGCAGCTGTTCCGCGTGCTGGGAGAGCTGAAGGGCGGCGCCATGAAGTTCGGGCAGGCGCTCTCGGTCTTCGAGTCCGCGCTGCCCGAAGAGGTCGCCGGGCCCTACCGGGCCGCGCTGACCAAGCTCCAGGAGGCCGCCCCGCCGCTGCCCGCGGCCACGGTGCACCAGGTGTTGTCGGAGCGGCTCGGCGCGGACTGGCGGGAGCTGTTCGAGGAGTTCGAGGACAAGCCCGCGGCGGCGGCCTCGATCGGGCAGGTGCACCGGGCGGTCTGGCACGACGGCCGCCAGGTGGCGGTCAAGGTCCAGTACCCGGGGGCCGGTGAGGCCCTGCTGTCGGACCTGAAGCAGCTGAGCCGGTTCGCGGGACTGCTCGGGCCGCTGATCCCGGGCATGGACATCAAGCCCTTGATCAAGGAGCTGCGCGACCGGGTCGCGGAGGAGCTGGACTACGAGCTGGAGGCCGAGGCGCAGCGGACGCACGCGGACGCCTTCGACGGCGACGAGGACGTCGTCGTGCCGGACGTGGTGCACCAGGGCGACCAGGTGCTGGTGACGGACTGGATCGAGGGGACCCCGCTGTCGGAGGTGATCGCCGACGGCACCCCGCAGGAGCGCGACCGCGCCGGACAGCTGCTGGCCCGGTTCCTCTTCTCCGGCCCGGCGCGGACCGGACTGCTGCACGCCGATCCGCACCCGGGCAACTTCCGGCTGATCACCGGGGCGGACGGCCGGACGCGGCTGGGCGTACTGGACTTCGGGACGGTCGACCGGCTGCCGGGCGGCTGGCCCAAGCCCATCGGCCGGTCGCTGCGGATGGCGCTGGACGGCGATGCCGAGGGGGTCTACGGGCATCTGCGCGGGGAGGGGTTCGTGCGCGAGTCCATCGAGCTGGAGGCCGACGCGGTGCTCGACTACCTGCGGCCGATGCTCGAACCGGCCGAAGCCGAGGAGTTCACCTTCACCCGGACGTGGCTGCGCGGCCAGGCCGCGCGGATCGCCGATCCCCGCTCCCCCGCGCACCAGTTGGGCCGGCAGATCAATCTGCCGCCCTCCTACCTGCTGATCCACCGGGTGACGCTCAGCACCATCGGGGTGCTGTGCCAGCTCGGCGCCACGGTCAGGCTCCGCGAGGAGCTGGACTCCTGGCTGCCGGGGTTCCTGCCTGACGAGGGCTGAGCCGGGCCGCGGCGGGCGGGCGCGGGCCGGCGCTCACCACCAGGCGGAGTCGAGGCGGCCTTCGATGGCGCGGAGGTTCGCACGCGCGCAGTCGACGCAGAAGTACTGTCTGGTCCCGTTCTCCACGGAGCACGTCCAGGTGGGCGGGGGGCCGGCCGGGGACTGGGCGCCGCAGCGCGCGCAGACGACGGGCGGGGCCTCGGTTCCCGGCGGTGCCGGGTGGGGAGTCGGCTGGTCCACCTCCAGACGATATCCCCGGGGGAGCCGGGGAGCGCTCCGCAACGCACCGGGGGACCAGCCCCTTCGGGCCGGTCCCCCGGTGGTTTGCTCTGGTGCTTCTTCTGATGCTGTTTCTGGTCCTGCCGGGCCGTTTCGGGCTCGGTCAGTGCATGACGGCCATGGCCAGCGCGCGCCGGGCGCGCAGCGAGACGCGCTCGGCTCGTCGCTGCATGCGCCGCGCGGCGACCAGGCGTACGGCGCGACGCTCGGCGTCGACCTCACGCATGCGGTCGTCCATATGGGCACGAGCCATGGCTTCTGGGATGAGTTGCATTTCGCGGGTCCTGTTCTGACGCGAGGTGTTCGCGCCGGCGGTGATGAAGTCTGCGGTGGCGGCGCCGTGCGGCTGCTCGCTCGTGGTGGCGTGGGGGGACATGAGGGCCTGCTTCAGGGGGTCGTGCGTGAGGGGGCGGTCGATGGTTCCGTGGGCGGTCATGCCGCGACAACCGGGTTCTTGCGCGGACGGCCACGGGGACGCTTCCGGGCGACGACGACACCCTGGACGAAGAGCTCGCCTCCCCAGACACCCCAGGGCTCGCGGCGCTCCAGCGCACCGGCGAGGCAGGCCTCGACCAGCGGGCAGGTGCCGCAGAGGGACTTCGCGTACTCGACGTCGGCCGGGGACTCGGCGAAGAAGACCTCGGGGTCGTAGGTACGACAGGCAACGGGCACGCCGAGGTTCTCGATGGCGTCGTCGAGCGCGGTCAGCGCGGTGAGGGGAGTCAAGGTGGAGTCCTCCGGGACTACTGCGGGCGGGGAGAGGGTCTGGGTCTTCGGTACGGACGGGGCGTGCGCTTCGAGTTGCACGGTGGTTTCTTCCTCGTCTTGTTCGTCTAGTCGTTCCGGCCGGTCGGCCGGGGGCGGCTGGGGTACCTCGCCCCTTCGGTCCGTCGTCCCCTGTTCGGGGACAAACAGAAGGGCCGCGGATCCCGGGTGGGGTTCCGCGGCCCTGAAGGCGCCGGCCTGATCGTCAGATCAGGCTGGATCACTCCAGGGTTCGAGCCCGCGGTAGGCCCACATCAGGTGGTGCTGCTTCTTCGTCTGCGTCGTCTGGGCTCCGGCACCGGCTGCGGCCGCAAAGGCATAGGCGCCATGCGCCTGGGCTTCTGCTGCCATTACTGCCACCGGTGCCTGGATCGGTCGCTCATTGCGGTCACGGACCAGCAGCGCGCTCGGCGCGGCGGGCCGGACGGCACTGTCAGCGCACAGCGCGGACAGACCGGTGACCGGCAGACCGGTACCCGTGAGGGCAAGGAGCGAGGAGGAGCCGAGGGTGCAGGAAGCGGCGACCGAGCGATCGGTCATTTTGGTGGTGGTGATGAAGCTGGTCACTGGTCTCGCCTCCTCTCGGCGTCTCGGGGACTTCGGCCCGGAGGCCTGGTCCCATGCGTATTCGGATAAGTACAGCACGGATCAGGGGCTTCGGAGAAGCCACCGTTTCCGTTGCTAAGAACCTATGGGGCTTCGCTGGGCATGTGCAAACTATTTTTCCGACGAGTTTCTACGCGTCGTCAGGATCTTCCGTCCCAGGCTCCTCACCTGCGCAGATGGCCAGCACATCGGCTCCGTACCGCTCGAGCTTCCGGGCACCCACGCCGGAGATCATCGAGAGCTCTCCCTCCTGCGAGGGCGCGGCCTCCGCGATGGCCATCAGCGTCTTGTCCGTGAAGACGCAGTAGCCGGGCATGCCCTGGGCCTTCGCCTGGACGGCGCGCCAGTCGCGCAGCCGCTCGTAGAGCCCTTCGTCCATGTCCGAAGGGCAGTCGTCGCAGCGCATCAGTTTGAGCTCGCCGGCGTCGGTCAGGGTCTTGCGGCAGACCCGGCACACGGCAGGTCCGCGGCGGCTCCGCTTGCGGGCCCCGGGCTCGGCCGGACCGCCCGGCCGGCTTCCCGGTGCCAGGGAGCCCGGTCTCAGGCCGTTCAGGAAGCGGCTGGGGCGCCGCGACCCGCGGCCGCCGGGAGTCCGGGAGAGGGCCCAGGAGAGCGTCAGGTGGTGGCGGGCACGGGTGACGCCGACATAGAGCAGCCGGCGCTCCTCCTCGACCTGCTCGTCGGTCTTCGCATAGGTGATCGGGATCATGCCGTCGGTCAGGCCCACGAGGAACACGGCGTCCCACTCCAGGCCCTTCGCCGCGTGCAGCGAGGCGAGGGTGACGCCCTGGACGGTCGGGGCGTGCTGGGCGGCCTTGCGCTCGTCCAGTTCGACCGTGAGGTCGGCCAGGGTCGCGGCCGGGCGGCCGCGGGCGAAGTCCTCGGCGAGGCGGACCAGTGCGGCCAGCGATTCCCACTGGTCGCGGACGGCTCCGGAACCGGCGGGCGGTGCGCTGCTCCAGCCGGTGGAGCTGAGGACGGCCCGGACCTGGGACCCGAGCTCGACGACGTCGTCGAGGAGCCGGTCGTTGCCGCCGGAGCGGGCGGCTCCGCGCAGGGCGAGGATCGCCTTCTGGACCTCGGCGCGCTCGAAGAAGCGCTCGGCTCCGCGCAGCTGGTAGGGGACTCCGGCGTCGGCGAGGGCCTGCTCGTAGACCTCGGACTGGGCGTTGATGCGGTAGAGCACGGCGATCTCGCCCGCCGGGACCCCGGCCGCGACGAGGTCGCGGACCCGGTGGGCGATGCCCTCGGCCTCGGCGGGCTCGTCCGTGTACTCGGCGTAGACCGGGTCGGGGCCGGTCTCGCGCTGGGAGACCAGCTCCAGGCGGTGCTCGGCGGCGCGGCCCTTGGCCTGGGCGAGGAGCCCGTTGGCGAGGTGGACCACCTGGGGGGTGGAGCGGTAGTCGCGGACCAGCTTGACCACAGTGGCCTGCGGGTACTTGGTGCGGAAGTTCAGCAGGTGGTCCGGGGTGGCGCCGGTGAAGGAGTAGATGGTCTGGCTGGCGTCCCCGACCACGCAGAGGGTGTCGCGCTCGCCGAGCCACAGGTCCAGCAGCCGCTGCTGGAGGGGGCTGACGTCCTGGTACTCGTCGACGACGAAGTGCTGGTACTGGGTGCGGATCTGCTCGGCGATGTCGTGGCGGTCCTGCAGGATGCCGACGGTGAGGAGCAGCACGTCCTCGAAGTCGATCATGCCGCGGTCGCGCTTGAGCTGTTCGTACGTCCCGTAGATCTGGGCGATCTCGGCCAGGTCGCGGGGGGCCTCGCGGCCGGCTTTGCGGGCGGCCGCCGGATAGTCGGCGGGCACGGTCTGCGTGACCTTCGCCCACTCGATCTCGCCGGTGACGTCGCGCAGCTCGCCCCGGTCGAGGCGGATGCGGCAGCGCGCGCCCGCCTCCGCGACGAACTGGATCTTGCGCTCCAGCAGCCGGGGCACGTCCCCGCCGACCGCCTTGGGCCAGAAGTACTGGAGCTGGCGCAGGGCGGCGGAGTGGAAGGTCCGCGCCTGCACCCCGCCCGCGCCCAGCTCGCGCAGGCGGCCGCGCATCTCGCCGGCGGCACGGTTGGTGAACGTGACGGCCAGCACACTGGCGGGCATCAGCTGGCCGGAACGGACCCCGTAGGCGATGCGGTGGGTGATGGCCCGGGTCTTGCCCGTACCGGCGCCCGCGAGCACGCACACCGGCCCGCGCAGGGTCGTCGCGACCTCGCGCTGCTCCGGGTCCAGGCCCAGGAGCACCGCGTCGGCCGAGTCGGCCGAGTCGGCGCCGGGCGTGATGGATGAGGTGTGCGTTGCTGATGTCACCCAGCCAGCTTGCCAGGTCTCCCGGGGAGGCCGGGAACTTGTCCACAGGCCCGCCCCGCCGGTCGTACCGGAGGCCGTACCGGCCGTCGTACCGGAGGGCGTACCGGCAGTCGTACCGGCGCCGGAACGCGGGGCGGGGAATGGGCGCGCGGTCCCGTGCGTTCGAGTACTCGGACCACCGAGCCTTCACAGAGGAGAGCGCAGCATGCAGGACACGGGCACCGTCACGATGTACAGCACGACCTGGTGCGGCTACTGCAACCGGCTGAAGAAGCAGCTGGACCGGGAGGGCATCGCGTACACCGAGATCAACATCGAGCTCGACCCCGCGTCCGCCGCGTTCGTGGAGAAGGCGAACGGCGGCAACCAGACGGTTCCGACCGTCCTCGTCACCTCCGCCGCGGGCAGCGAGTCGGTCATGACGAACCCGAGCCTGGCCCAGGTCAAGCAGGCCCTCGCGGTCTGATGTCCGGCCTCCCCATGTGCTGAGCGCCACGCACGGAAAGCCCCCGCCCCGGCGGGGGCTTCTGCGTCCGGGGACCGGCCAACTGGCCTGTTAGCGTGAGCCCTTGATCGGTTCGATCAAGGGGGAGGAAACAACACGTGAGGACGACCGTGTTCCGCGTCGGCGGGGATCTGGACGTGCGCAGGCTCGGTTTCGGGGCCATGCGTCTGCCCACGGCCCCGGGCCCGGACCGTGAGAATTCGCTCGCCGTGGCCCGGCGGGCCGTCGAGCTGGGCGTCACGCTCATCGACACCGCGTACATGTACGGCTGGGGCGCCAACGAGGAGCTGCTGGCCGAGGCCCTGCACCCCTACCGTGACGGGGTTCACATCACCACCAAGGTCGGCATCGCCCGGGCCGTCCCGTCGGGCGAGTGGACGCAGGACGCGCGGCCGGAGGCCCTGCGCGAGCAGGTCGAGCAGGCGCTGCGCCGGCTGCGGGCCGAGCGCATCGGGCTGCTCCAGTTGCACCGCATCGATCCGCGGACGCCCCTCGCCGACCAGATCGGCACGCTGCGGGACCTGCGGGCCGAGGGCAAGATCGGCCACATCGGGCTCTCCGAGGTGACCGTCGGCGAACTCGCCGCCGCCCGGGAGATCACCGAGATCGCGAGCGTGCAGAACCGCTACAACCTGCTCGACCGGACGCACGAGCCGGTACTCGCCGCGTGCGAGGCGGCGGGCATCGCGTTCCTTCCCTGGGCCACCGTCGCCTGGGGACAGTCCGGGGCGACCGCCGAGATCGCCGCCGTCGCGGCCGAGGCCGGAGCCACCCCCACGCAGGTCGCGCTCGCCTGGCTGCTCGGCCGCTCGCCGGTCGTGCTCCCGATCCCCGGCACCTCCCGGATCGCCCATCTGGAGGAGAACCTCGCCGCGCAGGACCTCCGGCTGACCGAAGCCCAGCGGGCCCGTCTCGACCGGCTCTCCGACCCGGGCGACCAGGGAGAGCGGGCATGAGCCAGTACAACCTGCCCGTGGGGGAAGCCGCGATACGGGGGCCCCGCCACCTCTTCCGCAACCCGGCCGGACCGGCGCTCGTCGCCCAGTCGCTGATCGCCACCTCGGGCCTCACCGACGTCTACGTCATCGCGACCGGCGGCAAGGACTCGCCCTGGCTAGCCGAGGACATGGTGCCGTTCCCGGCCGTGCTCCAGGTGGCGTGCTGGATCGCGTTCCTCTTCTGGTTCCGCCGCGTCCGCTGCAACGCCGAGGTCCTCGCCCCGGGCAGTCACACGTACTCCCCGGCCTTCGCCCTCGGCGCCTGGATCATCCCGCTCGCCATGTGGTGGCTGCCGCGTCGCATCACCCTCGACATCCACCGGGCCGGCGGCCCGCCCCGCGGCGCCTGGCTGATCAACGCCTGGTGGCTCGTCTGGCTCCTCGACGGCCCGCTCTCGGTCGCCTTCCACCTCCTGGTCCTCCACCAGACGGACTACCGCAACCCGGTCGACGAGGCCCTCAACATCCTGTGCGCGATCCTCGCGATCGCCGTGATCCGCCGGGTGAGCGCCGCCCAGCCGGCCGGCCCGCTGCCCTACCTGAACATGACCTGACGGACGTCCGGAGCACGCAGCTCCGTAGACCGGAAGTCCGTAGACCGGAAGTCCGTGGACCGGAGGACCGGAGCACGGAAGGCCCCCGCCGGAGCGGGGGCCGTGGCCTTGAGGCGGCGCGGGTCAGGCGGTCGCGGCCGGCTTCGGGAGGGGCTTTCCGTACCAGAGCTCGACCAGGCGGGCCGCGATGGAGATGCCCGCCGGGGGCAGGACCTCACCGGCCTCGATCGCCGTGCGCAGGTCGTCGCGGGAGAACCAGCGGGCCTCCTGGATCTCGTCCCCGTCGACCTCGATGTCGAAGGTGACGGCGCGCGCCGTGAAGCCCAGCATCAGGCTGTACGGGAACGGCCAGGGCTGGCTGGCGACGTAGTCGACCTCGCCGACCTTGACGCCCGCCTCCTCCCAGACCTCGCGGATGACCGACTGCTCGATCGACTCGCCCGGTTCCACGAACCCCGCGAGGGTGGAGAAGCGGCCCTCGGGCCAGTGCACCTGGCGGCCCAGCAGCGCGCGGTCCTGGTCGTCCGTGACGAGCATGATCACCGCCGGGTCGGTGCGCGGGTAGTGCTCGGCCCCGCAGCCCGGGCAGCGGCGGATGTGCCCGGCCGCGGCGACCACCGTGCGCTCGCCGCAGCGGGAGCAGAAGCGGTGCATGCGCTGCCAGTTCTCCAGGGCCACCGCGTGCACCATCAGCCCGGCGTCCCGTGCGGAGAGCAGCATTCCGGCCTCGCGCAGCCCCGCCGGGCGGGCCGACTGGTCCATGCGGCCGGGCAGCGAGTCCTTCTGCAGCGCGAAGTACCGTACGCCGTCCTCGTCGGTCCCCAGGAAGTACCGGTGGGTCTCGGTGACCGGGGCCTCGAAGGCCGGGGTCATCACGATCTCGGTGCCGCCGTCGGGGGTGTCGTCGATCAGGACCTGGCCGCCCGAGACGACGAAGACGCGGGTGCTGGGGTGGCTCCAGGCCGCGGCGAGCCACGCCTCGTCGAGGCGGTGGTGCGCGGCGCGGTCGATGCCGGCGGGCGCGGCCAGGGAGATCGGACGCGGCGAGATCGGACGCTCGGACTCGGTATGGGTGCTCACAGGTACTTCCAACTCCCCCGGTGGTGGGACACAGGCAGGCTCAGCAGGACGGACGGGTGTGCGGTGGCATGTGGGGCGGCGTGCGCGGGTGCACGTGCGCGTGCGCGTGCCGGCGGGGCGTCGTCAAGCGGACGCCGGCTTCCAGTGGGCGGCCAGGTCGCCCCAGAGGTGGGCGGCCGTCTCCACGCCCTTGGTGAGCAGGTCGAGCTCGACCTTCTCGTTCGGCGAGTGCCAGCCGTCGGAGGGCACGGAGATCCCGAGGAAGAGGACGGGGGCGTTCAGCACGTCCTGGAGGTCGGCCGCCGGGCCCGAGCCGCCCTCGCGGGTGAAGCGGACCTTCTCGCCGAAGGCCCGGCTCATGGCCCGTACGACGGACTGCAGCGCCGGGTGGTCCAGCGGCGTCAGGCACGGACGGGTCGGGGCGCCGAAGGTGATGGAATGCCGGATTCCGGCCGGGATGCGCTCGTCGACCCAGGCTGTGACGGCCGTCTCGACCGCGTACGGGTCCTGCCCGGAGACGAGGCGGAACGACAGCTTCAGGTGCGCGGAGGCGGGCACGATGGTCTTGCCGCCGGGGCCCTGGTAGCCGCCGCCGATGCCGTTGACCTCGGCGGTCGGTCGGGCCCAGACGCGCTCCAGCGTGGAGTAGCCCGCCTCGCCCGCGGCCGCGTACGACTTGGCCGTACGGAGCCACTCGGCCTCGTCGAAGGGGAGCTCGGCGATCAGCTCGCGCTCCGCGTCCGTGAGCTCGGCGATGTTGTCGTAGAAGCCGGGGATCGTGACCCGCTCGTCCGCGTCGTGCAGGGCCGCGACGAGGCGGGCGGCGACGGTGGCCGGATTGGGCACGGCGCCGCCGAAGGCACCCGAGTGGATGTCCTGGTCGGGGCCGAACAGGTCGATCTCGCAGTCGGCGACGCCGCGCATGCCGGTGCAGACGGTGGGGGTGGTCTCGGACCACATGCCGGTGTCGGAGACGATCACGACATCGGCGGCGAGGCGGGCCGCCTCGCGCTCCACGAGGGCGCGGAAGTGCGGGGAACCGGACTCCTCCTCGCCCTCGACGATCAGCTTGAGGTGCACGGCGGGGGCGGACGCGCCGGTCGCGGCGAGGTGGGCCCGGACGCCGAGGGTGTGGAAGAAGACCTGGCCCTTGTCGTCGGCGGCGCCGCGCCCGTACATCCGGCCGTCCTTGATCACCGGCTCGAACGGGTCGGTGTGCCAGCCGTCGGCGAGCGCGGCGGGCTGCACGTCGTGGTGCCCGTAGACGAGGACGGTGGGGGCTGCGGGGTCCTCGCTCGGCCATTCGGCGAAGACGGCGGGGGCGCCGGCGGTCTGCCAGACCTCGGTGACCGGGAAACCGGTCTCCTTGAGCTTCGCGGCCAGCCAGTCGGCGCTGCGCCGTACGTCGTCCGCGTGCTCGGGCTGGGCCGAGACGGAGGGGATGCGGAGCCAGTCGGCGAGGTCGTCGAGGAAGGCGGCGCGGTGTGTGTCGATGTACGTGCGGACGACGCTGTCCGCCGGGGTGTCGCTCATGCCCACGAGCCTAGCCGTCCGTTCGACGGTCGCTTTCCGTGTCCGTTTTGCCTTGGAGGATCTGCTCAAGGCGAGCGCGGTCGGGGAGGTTGCGGGGGCGGATGACGCGGCCGCTGCGGACGTGCAGGAACACGGCCGTGACCTGGGCCAGGGGGGTGTTCGTGGCTTCCGCCCAGGCCAGGCGGTACACGGCCAGCTGGAGCGGGTCGGCCTCGGTGGTGCGGCCGGTCTTCCAGTCGACGATCTCGTAGCCGCCCTCGTCCCCGTCGCGGTAGACGGCGTCGATCCGGCCGCGGATCACCCGGCCGGCGAGGGTGAGCTGGACCGGGACCTCCATGCGGTACGGGGTCCGGTCGGCGTACGGGCTCCGCTCGAAGGCCGCCTTGAGGGAGTCGAGGTCGGCCTCGTCGGCGATGTCCTGGTCGGAGGCGTCCCCGGCGGCCGCCCCGGGGAGGTCGGTGAGCGGGTCGAGGACGTCGAGGTGGGGCAGCGGGAGCTCGTCGAAGCGGGACTCGACCCACGCGTGGAACCGGGTGCCCTGGCGTGCGGCCGGCTGCGGGGGCTTGGGCATGGGGCGGGCGAGGTCGCGTACGAAGCCCTGCTCGTCGGAGGCGAGGCGGAGCAGCTGGCTGGCGGAGAGCGCGGACGGGAGCTCCACGTCGCGGACCGCCTCGCGGGCACGGCGGAGCTCGCCCTCCAGGGCGTCGAGGTCGCGGTCCCAGGAGGCGATGGCCCGTGCGTCCTCGGGGGTGAGGGATCCGGTGCCGGGGCCGGGGCCGGCCGCGGGCCAGGGGTCGTGGGCGCCGCCGGGCGCGGGCGGGCGCGGGCGGGTCCCGGCGGCGGGCCGGTCGCCGGCCCCGGACCCGTACTCGTGCCCGGACCCGTACTCGGGGCCGGACCCGTACTCGGGGCCGGACCCGTACTCGTCCTCGGGCCACAGGTCGTCGGCGCCGGGTGCGGGGCTCGGGCGGGGCTCGTCCTCGGGCCACAGGTCGCCGGGTCCGCCGGCCGGGTCCGGCCACGGGATCGGGGCGGCCTGCGGCTCGTCGGCCGGGTCCGGCCACGGGGGCGGGGGCTCCTCGTCGTAGGCGGGGTCCTCGCAGTGCGGGGGCCAGAGGTAGGCGTCGTCCCGGGTGCCCGGGGTCTTCCCGTGGGCCGGGGCGCCCTGGACGGCCCCGTGCTCCGAGGGGGCTCGGGGTGCCTCGTGGGGTGGGTGGAGGTAGGACTCGACCAGGGTGGCCGCCTCGCGGCGGAGGGTGAGGGAGGCGGGGTCCAGCGGGAGGGGCCAGGAGAGGTCCGGGGCGGAGTCCGTGGACAGGGACGGGTTTTCCGCGTCCGGGGCGGGGGCGTCGGCCCAGGCGTCGATCTCCCCGTGGCCCGCGGCGCAGTGGTCGTACAGGGCGGAGAGGAAGGAGGACGGGCCGCGCCGCTTCTTCTGCGTCGGGCCCCACCAGTGGCCCGAGGCCAGGAGGAGCGAGCGCGGGCGGGTGAAGGTGACGTAGCCGAGGCGGAGCTCCTCGACGGCCTTGTGGGACTTGAGGGCCGATTTGAAGGCGCGCAGGCCCGGCGAGGTCCATTCCGGGGTGGGCGGGAGGGTCGGCGCGTCCCCGCGCAGGGCGTACGGGAGGACCTTCGCGTACGAGGTCCAGGCCTCCGGGGCCTTCTCCTTCGGGAAGGAGCCGGCGGAGAGGTCGGGGACCACGACCACGTCCCACTCCAGGCCCTTGGACTTGTGGGCCGTCAGGACCTTGACCGTGTTCTCGCCGCCGGGGAGGGCGTGGTCCAGGCCCTTCTCGTACTGGGCCGCCGTGCGCAGGAAGGCGAGGAAGGCCAGGAGGGAGGCCTCGCCGTCGAGGGAGGCGAAGCCGGCCGCCACGTCCATGAAGCTCGACAGGGTCTCCCGGCGGCGGGCGGCCAGCGCGTGCGGGGAGGAGGCCAGCTCCACGTCGAGGCCGGTCGCCGCCAGGACCCGGTGCAGGACGTCCATCAGCGGGTCCGAGAGGGAACGGCGCAGGTCGCGCAGCTCCTGCGCGAGGTGCGCGAAGCGGACCCGGGCCGCGGCGGAGAAGGGCAGCTGGTCGGGGGCGGACTGGCCCGCGCCGTCCAGGAAGGATTCGAGGGCGTCGGCCAGCGAGACGATCTCCGCCGGGTCCACGCCCTCCACGGCTGCCGCGAGGCGGTCGTCGTCGGACGAGGAGGAGGGCGAGCGGGAGATGAGAGTGCGGGCGCGGCGGCCCAGCAGGGCCAGGTCACGGGCGCCGATGCGCCAGCGCGGCCCGATGAGCAGCCGGACGAGCGCGGCGTTGGCGCCCGGGTCCTGCAGGACCTCGCAGACGGCGACGAGGTCCGCGACCTCCGGGAGGTGGAGCAGGCCGGACAGGCCGACGACCTCGACCGGGACGTCCCGCGCCACGAGGGCCGCCTGGATCCGTGCGAAGTCGCCGCCGGAGCGGCACAGTACGGCGATGTCGCGCGGCTCCGTGCCCGTACGGACGAGGTGGGCGATGCTGTCGCCGATCCAGTCGAGCTCCTGCGCGTGGGTCTCCAGCAGGGCGCAGCGGACGGAGCCGTCGCGCTCCGCGCCCGGTGCGGGGCGCAGGGCCTCGACGCCCTCGTGCAGGGAGCGCAGCGGGGCGGCGAGCTCGTTGGCCAGGTCCAGGAGGCGGCCGCCGCTGCGCCGGTTCTCGCTGAGGGAGTAGCGGGTGGCGGGGCGGCCGTCGGCGTGGGGGAAGTGCTCGGGGAAGTCGTCGAGGTTGGCCACGGAGGCGCCGCGCCAGCCGTAGATGGCCTGGCAGGGGTCGCCGACGGCGGTCACCGCGTGTCCGGTGCCCGCGCCGAACAGCCCGGACAGGAGCAGTCGCTGCGCGACCGAGGTGTCCTGGTACTCGTCGAGCAGGACGACGCGGAACTCCTCGCGCAGCAGGGCGCCGACCTCGGGCCGGGTGGTGGCGAGCTGCGCGGAGAGGGCTATCTGGTCGCCGAAGTCGAGGAGGTCGCGGGAGTGTTTGGCGGCGCGGTAGCGGGAGACCAGTTCGAGGAGTTCCAGGCGGCCGCGGACCGCCTCGGGCACCTTGCGCAGGTCCTCGTTGCTGAGCTTGACGTCCGCGAGGGCGGAGAGGAGTTCCGTGTCGTACGCGCGCAGCCGCTCCGGCGGTACGAGGTGCTCGGAGAGCTCCCCGTCGAGCGCGAGCAGGTCACTGACCAGGTCGGGAACGGACTTGGTGAGGGAGGGATAGGGGCCGGGGGCCTCGCGGAGCACCCGGGCGGCCAGCTGGAAGCGGGTGGCGTCGGCGAGCAGCCGGGCGCTGGGCTCCAGGCCGATGCGCAGGCCGTGGTCCTTGAGGAGCTGTCCGGCGAAGGCGTGGTACGTGGAGATGCGCGGCTCGCCGCCCGCGGAGCCGGCCTCGGCCGGGGAGGGGTCCGGATCGCCGATCCCGGCGCGCGCGAGGGCGGTCCGTACCCGCTCGGACAGCTCGCCGGCGGCCTTGTTGGTGAAGGTCAGGCCGAGCACCTGCTCGGGCGCGACCGCGCCGGTGCCGACCAGCCAGACCACGCGGGCGGCCATGACGGTGGTCTTGCCGGAGCCGGCTCCGGCCACGATGACCTGCGGGGCGGGCGGGGCGGTGACGCAGGCCATCTGTTCGGGCGTGAAGGGGATCCCCAGGAGCTCCTTGAGCTGCTCGGGATCGGTGAGGACCTGTGGCCCCTGGGGGACGGACGGACGCGCGAACACCTGAAAAGGCTAGCCGCCCGCACCGACAGTCCCCGCCGCGCGGGCCCCGGGCTCCGCTCGGCCGCCGGCGCCTACTCCACCGTCTGGCGGCCCTCCGGGCGGGCGCTGCACGAGGCGCGGAAGGAGCAGTGGTCGCAGTGCTTGCCCACGGCGGGGGCGAAGCGTTCGTCGAGGACGCGGCCGGCGGCGGTGGCGAGGAGGTCGCCGACCCATGCGCCGGGGGCGCCGCCCTCCAGGGCCTGCTGCGCCTGGATCCTGGGCACCGCGTCGCCGCCCTCGCGCTGGGCCGCGCCCTGGCGCAGCTGGACGAGTTCGGCGCCGCCGGGTGCGGGGCGCCGGCCGTCGAAGACCTCGTCGACGGCGCCCTCGCGCACGGCGAGCTGGTACACGGCGAGCTGCGGGTGGCGTTCGACCTCCTTGGCGGTCGGCGCGGACTTGCCGGTCTTGAAGTCGACGACGTACGCACGGCCCTGCGCGTCGGCCTCGACGCGGTCCATGGAGCCGCGTACCCGCACGGCGTACTCCCCCGCTTCGAGGGTGACGTCGAAGTCGTGCTCGGTGGCCACGGCCGCCCGGCCCCCGCGGTCGGTGGTGTGCCAGCGCAGGAAGCGTTCCAGGGCGGCGCGGGCGTTGTCCTTCTCCTGGCGGGACTTCCAGGGGGCGTCGAACGCGAGCGAGTCCCAGACGGAGTCGAGGCGTTCCATGAGCACGGCCAGGTCGGCCGGGGTGCGGCCGGAGGCGACCTCGTCGGCGAGGACGTGGACGACGTTGCCGAAGCCCTGGGCGGCGGTGGAGGGGGCGTCGGCCTTGACCTCGCGGCCCAGGAACCACTGGAGGGAACAGGTGTTGGCGAGCTGGTCCAGGGCGGAGCCGGACAGGGCGACGGGATGGTCCCGGTCGCGGAGCGGGACGCTGCTGCGGGTGGGCTCGTACAGCCCCCACCAGCGCTGCGGGTGCGCGGCGGGGACGAGGGGGCGGTCCTCGTCGTCGGTGAGGACGGCGAGCCGGGCGAGGCGGCGGGCGGCGGCGTCGCGCAGGGCGGGCGAGGCGTCGGGGTCGACGGTGGTGGCGCGGAGTTCCGCGACGAGCGCGGGGACGGCGAGGGGGCGGCGGGGGCGGCCGGTGACGTCCTTGACGGGGACGCCGAGCTCGGTGAGGAGGCGGGAGGGCTGGTCGCCGTCCTCGGCGGGGGCCTTGACGGCGGTGACGACGAGGCGGTCGCGGGCGCGGGTGGCGGCGACGTAGAAGAGGCGGCGTTCCTCGGCGAGGAGCGCGCCGGGGGTGAGGGGCTCGGCGAGGCCGTCGCGGCCGATGCGGTCGGCTTCGAGGAGGGAGCCGCGGCGGCGCAGGTCGGGCCAGAGCCCTTCCTGGACGCCCGCGACGACGACGAGTCCCCACTCCAGGCCCTTGGAGCGGTGCGCGGTCATGAGGCGGACGGCTTCGCGGCGGGTGGCGCGGGGGGTGAGGGTGTCTCCGGCGATGTCCTCGGCTTCGAGCTGTTCGAGGAAGTTGAGGGCGCCGCGGCCGCCGGTACGTTCCTCCGCGCGGGCGGCGGTGTCGAAGAGCGCGCAGACGGCGTCGAGGTCGCGGTCGGCGTTGCGGCCGGCGGGGCCGCCGCGGCGGGCGCCGCGTTCGAGGCGCTGCGGCCAGGGGGTGCCGTCCCAGAGGGTCCACAGGACCTCCTCGGCGGTGCCGCCGCCGGCGAGGAGCTCGCGGGCCTTGCGCAGCAGCAGGCCGAGGCGTTGCGCTCCGCGGGCGTAGGCGGGGTCGTGGGCGACGAGCCGCTCGGGCTCCGCGAGGGCTCGGGCGAGGAGTACGTCGGAGGGCGCGGGGGTCCTGACCCCCGCGGCCCGCTCCTCGTCGCGCAGCGCGCGGCCGAGGCGGCGCAGGTCGGCGGCGTCCATCCCGCCGAGCGGCGAGGCCAGCAGCACGAGCGCGGCCTCGACCCCGATCCACCCCTCCCCGACGCCCTGATCGCCTGCGGCGGGCTCGCCGGAACCGGGCTGGTCGACGCCGCCGCCGCCGGAGTCGTCCCGGGCAGTCCCACCCGCGGCGCCGGACGCGGCCTCGGCTCCGGCTGCCGGCTCGGCCCCGGCCGGGGCACCGGCGGAGCCGGGCACGGCCGCCGGGGCGCCGGAGGGGTCGGTGGGTCGGCCGTCCGGGTCGGTGGGCACGCTCGCATCGGCGCCCTCGGCGCCGGGGAGGCCTGCCGCGGCCTCGGCGGAGCCGGGCAGCCCGGTGCCGTCTCCGGCGGCGCGGGAAGCACCCCGCCCACCCGCCCCGGTGGTGCGAGCAGGCTCGCCCACACCGGCGCCCGCGGCGCCGGACAGGCCGGTACCGGCTCCGGCGGACACCCCGGCGGAGCCGGGTGCGGACGGGCTGGACGGCTCGGTGCCGCCTTCGGCGCCAGAGGCGGCGTCCGTCCCGCCGGGGCCGCCCGCGGCGCCGGACGCGGCCTCGGCTCCGGCTGACGGCTCGGCCCCGGCCGGGGCACCGGCGGGGCCGGGCACGGCCGCCGGGGCGCCGGAGGGGTCGGTGGACCGGCCGTCCGGCTCGGTGGTGTCGGTGGGCTCGCTCGCGTCGGCGCCCGCGGCCGGGACATCGGCGGCGCCCAAGGCCTCGTCCGTGGCCCGGGGGTTCGGGGGCAGGGCGGATTCTGCGAGGGTGCGCAGGGCCGTGAGGAGGGGGGATATCGCGGGCTCGTGGCGGAGGGGGGAGTCCGTGCCGTCGGTTTCGGCCGGGACTCCCGCCGCGATCAGGGCGCGGCGCATCTGCGGCAGGGTGCGGCCGCCCGCGCGGACCAGGACGGCCATGTCCTGCCACGGCACGCCCTCCTCCAGGTGGGCCCGGCGCAGGACGTCGGCGATGTTGTCCAGTTCCGCGCCGGCCGTGGGGTAGGTGAACACCTCGACCCGGCCGCCCTCACGCGTCGAGGCGAGCGCGCGGTGGGCCCGTACCGCCGCCGAGGGCAGGCGCGGCACCGGCATGCGGGTGGTCAGGTGGCGGGTGGCCGTGAGGAGCACGGACGCCGAGCGGCGGGAGGTCGTCAGGGCGCGGACCTCGGCTCCGGGGAAGGAGCTCTCGAAGTCGAGGATGTTGTTGATGTCGGCGCCGCGGAAGGCGTAGATCGACTGGTCGGGGTCGCCGAAGGCGGTCAGCCGGCCGGCGGGGCCCGCCAGTGCGCGCAGCAGGCGCAGCTGCGAGGCGTCCGTGTCCTGGTACTCGTCCACGTAGATCACGTCGTACAGGGACGCGAGCGACGGGGTGCGTTCCGCCAGGAGGACGGCGCGGTGGAGGAGTTCCGCGTAGTCCAGGGTGCCCTGGAGGTCCAGTACGTCCAGGTATTCGGCGAGGAAGGCGGCCGCCGCCTTCCAGTCCGGCCGGCCGAGGCGGGTCGCGAAGTCGGACAGGGCCGTGGGGCCGAGGCCCAGTTCCCGGGCGCGGGCGAGCACCGCGCGGACCTCGTCCGCGAAGCCGCGCGTGGTGAGGGCGGCCCGCAGGTCGTCCGGCCAGCGGATCGAGCGGAGCCGGCGCTGGCCTTCGAGGAGGGTGCGGACCATGACGTCCTGCTCCGGGCCGGAGAGCAGGCGCAGCGGGTCCGCGAAGAGTTCGGCGTCCTGGTGGGCCCGGACCAGTCCGTAGCAGAAGGAGTGGAAGGTGGTGGCCTGCGGGGCGCGCGCCCCGCCGAGCCGCAGGGCGGTGCGGTCGCGCAGTTCCACGGCGGCCTTGCGGCTGAAGGTGAGGATCAGGATGCGCGCGGGGTCGGCCCCGGACTCCACGCGCGCCGCGACCGCCTCGACCAGCGTGGTCGTCTTTCCGGTGCCCGGTCCGGCCAGGACCAGCAGCGGGCCGCCGGTGTGCTCAACCACCGCCCGCTGCGCTGCGTCCAGCACAGGGGGATCCACCCGCTCCGCACCGGTACGCACCAGGCGGTACGCGTCCGGGGTCCGCGTACGCCGCCGCTCGGAGCGGTGGCCGTCGGAGGAAGAGGTGTTCACGTGGGGTGCCGGTCCTGGTGGGTCTGCCGTTGCGGCGGTGATTGCCGCAGCGGTTGCTGCTGCTCCTGCTGCTCCGGCGGTGACGGCGGTGCCGTCCCGGGCGGGGGCCCGGTGCGGAGTCGAAGAGGCAACGCTACGGCACTGCGCGCGGCCGGCGCAGTTTCCCCGGGATGCCCGTCCGCACGGCGGACCGCGGCGCCGTGCTCACTGCCATCCGGTCCCACGCGTCCCCCGTACGGGGCTTCGCACGTCTCTTCGACCGCCCCCGCGGGCCGCGCATGGCCGAAGCTGTCAGATGTGACCTTCGTCCCGCGCTGTGTCCCCGCCGTCCCCGTCCCAGCGCGCCCGCCGCATGTCGAGTCGCGGTTCGCCGTCGCCGGTGAGCCGCAGCGGGGTGGCCTCGGCCCGGTAGTTCTCCAGCGCCCTGCGCTCGCTGCCGGGCAGCGGACGGCCGTCCGCACGCACCACGCGCCACCAGGGCACCGCTCCCCCGTACAAGGCCATGACGCGGCCCACTTGGCGGGGTCCGCCCTCGCCGAGCCACTCCGCGACGTCGCCGTAGGTCATCACCCGGCCGGGCGGAATCCGCTCGGCCGCCTCCAACACCCGCTCCGCGTACGCCGGCAGCTCTTCGCTCATTCGGCCCATGGTGCCGCACCGGACCGAGGAGGGAGCGCCAAGCGCGCGGAAGGCCGTGTTCCGGACCGGCTCGCACCCTGCTGCCCCCCACGGCCGTCGGTCCGTGCCACCATCTTCCGGGCGGTGACGCGTGATACGTGATCAAGAAGAGACGGAAGTGACGGGAAAGGAGCAGGGTGTGAGTCCTCCGGACGGCGCGGCGACGAACGACGGCGCGCGCCCAGACGAAGGCCCGCCACCGGGCCGCGAGGACGCCCCGCACGCGGACGCCGCGCAGGCGGACGCCCTGCACGGGGACGCCCTGCACGGGGACGCCCTCCACAGGGACGCCCTGCGCGCGGACCTGCCGCCGGCCCCGTCTCCGCCGCCCGAGCCGGCCCCCGAAGCCCCGGCCCCGGCCTCCGACGACGTGGAGGCCCCTCACGGCCACACCCCCACGGCCGCCGACCAGGTCGAGGTCGACGAGCCGCTGCTCGCCGCCCGGGTGCACCGCCCCTCGGACCTCGTACGCCTGCTCGTCGGGGTCCTCGGCATCGCCGTCGTCCTCGCCATCGCCGCCTTCGCCCACGGCACCACCGCGGGTCTGGAGGCCGACATCAGCAACGGCACCGGGCAGGCGCCCGACGTGCTGATCAAGGTCGCCGGTCTGGTGTCGAGCATCGCCGTGCTCCTCGTCCCCGTCGCCTTCGCCATCGAGCGGCTGATCAAACGCGACGGGCTGCGCATCGCCGACGGCGTGCTCGCCGCCGTCCTCGCGCACGGGGTCACCCTCGCCACCGACCTCTGGGTCTCCCAGGGCGCCCCCGAGACCATCCAGGAGGCCCTCACCCGCCCCACCGGCGCCGGCGGGGCCCTCACCGATCCGGTGCACGGCTACCTCGCGCCCGTGATCGCGTACATGACGGCCGTCGGGATGACCCGGCGCCCGCGCTGGCGCGTCGCGCTGTGGGTGGTCCTGCTGCTGGACGCCTTCGCGATGCTGGTCGGCGGCTACACCACCCCCTTCTCGATCATCCTGACCGTGCTGATCGGCTGGAGCGTCGCGTACGGAACCCTGTACGCGGTCGGCTCGCCGAACGTCCGCCCCACCGGGCAGAACCTCCTCGCGGGCCTGCGCCGGGTCGGCTTCCAGCCGGTCAGCGCGATGCGCGCGGAATCCCCGGAGGGCGGCGACAGCACCGAGGTCAGCGACCGCGGGCGGCGCTACCACGTCACGCTGGAGGACGGCCCGCCGCTGGACGTCACCGTCGTGGACCGGGAACAGCAGGCCCAGGGCTTCTACTACCGGGTCTGGCGCCGCCTCACGCTGCGCGGGATCACCACCCGGCGCAGTCTGCAGTCGCTGCGCCAGGCGCTGGAGCAGGAGGCGCTCCTCGCGTACGCGGCCATCGCCGCCGGAGCCAACGCGCCCAAGCTCATCGCCACCTCCGAGCTGGGTCCGGACGCCGTGATGCTCGTCTACGAGCACCTGGGCGGCCGGAGCCTGGACTCGCTGGCCGACGAGGAGATCACCGACGAGCTGAGCCGCAACGCGTGGCAGCAGGTACGGGCCCTGCAGTCCCGGCGGATCGCACACCGGCGGCTCACCGGGGACGCCCTCGTGGTGGATCGTTCCGGCAACGGCAACGGCAACGCCGAACGCGACGGCAGCAGCGACGGCCACGGCCACGGTGGGAGCGGGGGCGACGCCCCCGCCGCGGTCACCGTCACCCTGACCGACCTGCGCGGCGGCGAGATCGCCGCCGGCGACCTCGTGCTGCGCATGGACATCGCCCAGCTCCTCACCACCCTCGGCCTGCGGGTCGGCGCCGAGCGCTCGGTCGCCTCGGCGGTGTCGGTGCTCGGCCCGGACGCGGTGGCGGACTGTCTGCCGCTGCTCCAGCCAATCGCGCTGAGCCGCTCGACGCGGGCGACGCTGCGCAAGCTGGCGCGGGAGCGGGCGGACCGGGAGCGGGAGGCCGTACTGGAGTCCTCGCGGGCGGCGAAGGCCGCGCGCGGGGCGGACTCCGCCTCGTCCTCGGCGCGCTCCGCCGTCGACAAGGTCGAGAGGAAGGCCGAGAAGAAGGCACTGGACGACGCGCTCGACGGGGCCCGCGAGGAGGATCTGCTGAGCCAGATCCGCCAGCAGGTGCTGCTGATCCGCCCGCAGGCGCCGGTGGAACCGGCCCGGCTGGAGCGGATCCGGCCGCGCACCCTGGTGTCGTTCATCGCGGGTGCGATCGGCGCGTACTTCCTGCTGACCCAGATCACGCACGTCGATTTCGGGGACGTCATCGGCAAGGCGCAGTGGGGCTGGGTCGGGGTGGCGCTCGCCTTCTCCGCGCTCAGCTATTTCGCGGCGGCGATGAGCCTGCTGGGCTTCGTGCCCGAGCGGGTGCCGTTCCTGCGGACCGTGCTGGCCCAGGTCGCCGGGTCCTTCGTGAAGCTGGTGGCTCCGGCCGCGGTCGGCGGTGTCGCGCTGAACACCCGTTTCCTCCAGCGGGCGGGCATCCGGCCGGGGCTCGCGGTGGCCAGCGTGGGCGCCTCGCAGCTCTTCGGGCTGGCGAGCCACATCCTGCTGCTGCTGTCCTTCGGCTATCTGACGGGGACCGAGAAGACCCCCGAGATGACCCCGTCGAGGACGGTGATCGCCGGTCTGCTGACGGTGGCCGTGCTGGTGCTGGTGGTCACGGCCGTGCCGTTCCTGCGGAAGTTCGTGGCGACCCGGGTGCGGGCCCTGTTCGCGGGCGTGGTCCCGCGCATGCTGGACGTGCTCCAGCGACCGCAGAAGCTGCTGACCGGCATCGGCGGGATGCTGCTGCTGACCGGCTGCTTCGTGATGTGCCTGGACGCCTCGATCCGCGCCTTCGGGGGCGGCGAGGACATCAGCTACGCGAGCATCGCGGTGGTCTTCCTGGCCGGCAACGCCCTGGGCTCGGCGGCGCCCACGCCGGGCGGCATCGGAGCGGTGGAGGCCACGCTGACGCTGGGCCTGATCGCGGCGGGACTGGACGGCCAGGTGGCGGGCACCGCGGTGCTGATGTTCCGGCTGATGACGTTCTGGCTGCCGGTGCTTCCGGGGTGGATCTCCTTCAACTTCCTGACGCGCAAGGAAGCCATCTAAATCCCCTGGAGTACGCCGGCGGCCCTGCCTAGGGTGGCCGGATGAACGCGATACGGGTGGTGCCCGAGCAGGGCCGGTGGCGGGCCGGCTTCGAGGAGCGGGTGCTCGCCGGGTACCGGGCGGCGGGGTGCTCGGAGCCCCTCTCCCGGGCCCTGCTGGAGCGGGCGCTGAAGGGCGTCGACGGCTGGACGGTGGCCACGGACGGCGCCGGCTGGATCGCCGTCGGGGTGTCCGAGGACAACGGGGCCGCCGTGGGCCGGATCCACGATCTGACGGCGGAGCCGGGACCGGCCGCGGAGGCGGCCCGCGAGTGGGCCGAGCGCTGGTGCGCCGGCCGGGGCGCCGGACGGGTGGAGGTCCGCCTCGCCGGCGGCGCCGGCGGCTCGGGTGCGCTCTTCGCCGGCTATCCCGTGCGGGGCCAGACCCGGCTGCGGGCCGCCGCCGAGCGCCCCGCGCTGCCGCCGGGCCTCACGGTCCGCCCCCTCACCGCGCGGGAGTACCCGCACTGGTACGCCGGCGAGGAGGCCGCGTACATCGCGGACATCGTCCGGGCCGGGGCCCTGACCCCGGAGCAGGCCAAGGCCAAGTCCGACGAGGACTTCGCCCGCCACCTCCCGCAGGGCTACGAGACCCCCGGGCACGCCTTCTACGCGATGGAGGCCGGCGGGCAGGTGATCGGCACGGGCTGGGTGAACCACGGCTTCCTGCCGGGCGTCACCTTCGGCTTCTCGCTGGAGGTGTACGAGGAGCACCGCGGCAAGGGCTACGGCCGGGCCGCGATGGCCGTCGGCGAGTGGGCCACCCGGCAGGGCGGCGACGAGGCGATGATGTTCAACGTCTTCGGCGGCAACGAGGTGGCGATGAGCCTGTACGACCGCACGGGCTTCGCGATCCTGGACGAGTTCCGCTCCCTCCCCCTCTGAAGCCCCGCCGCCCGGAGTCCTCTCAGAACACCAGCAGCAGCGAGCCCAGCAGCGCCGCCGATCCCACGATCTCGACGGCGCCGACCAGCGCCACCTTCAGCCCGCGCCCGGGAAGCACGGCCGCGCGGGCCAGGTAGCCCGCGAAGGGCAGCGCCAGCCACGGGGACAGGCAGGCCGCCAGCATGGTGGCCGCCGCGTGGTAGGTCACCGAACCGCGGTAGTACGTACGGGAGTTCCGCTCCCTGATCATCGTCTTCACGTACGGGACCGTGCCCGCGAAGTACAGCAGGCAGGCGGCGGCCGGCGGCCACGGCAGCCCGCCCCCGCCCAGCCGTGCGGCCACCAGCAGCATTCCGCACGCCGGGACCACCGCGGCCAGCCCGTTGGCCAGGGCCCGCTCGCGGTTGTTCCGCGCGTACCAGGAGTTCACCGCCACGAAGGGCGCCGCCGCCGCGCCCGCGAGCAGCAGCCAGGGGTGGAGCACCGCGAGCGGGATCCCCGCCAGGGCGGTCGCCGCGCCGAGCACGAGCGCCGGGCGGACGTGCCGCCGGGCCACCGCCGGGCGCCGCGCGGCGACCCGGCGCAGGCGCAGCCACTGCTGGGCGTGGAAGACCGCGGCGTAGCCGAGGAGCCAGGCCGCCAGGAGCAGGGCGTGCTGCCATCCGGGCCGCGGCGAGAGGAACGTGCCCGCGAGGAAGGGCACCGTGAGCATCGCCCACGCCCCGTGCTGGTCCGGGATCCAGGAGGCCTTCTTCGGCGGCACGCTCCCCAGCCTTCCGGTAATTGGTATGCGGACGCGTAATTTTCCGGCCGCGCAAAGGAGTTGGACCCGTCCAGCGTGGCATCCACTCGGCCTGTGAAAGACCGGAATTAGGTCACGCCCGTACGGGACCTTTGTCATCGGATTCGCCTCCGCGCCGGGCGTAGCGTCGTGTCTGGGTCCTCTTGTCCGGATCCCCGCACCGCCTTTTATTTCCGGCCTGGAGGGTCGCCTTGAACGAGCGCCACGTACGCGACGGACGCGACCGGCACCAGGACCGGTATCAGGACGCCGCCGAATCGCTGATCAAGGCGGGCAGCTTCTTCAGGACCGCGGAGGTCTCGGACGACCTGCGGACCGTCCACCACACCGGCGGCCGCGCCGCGGAGGCCTTCTACCGCGACCGGTGGAGCCACGACAAGGTCGTGTACTCCACCCACGGCGTGAACTGCACCGGCTCCTGCCGGTGGAAGGTCTACGTCAAGGACGGGATCATCACCTGGGAGACCCAGTCCACCGACTACCCCTCCGTGGGCCCCGACAGCCCCGAGTACGAGCCCCGCGGCTGCCCGCGCGGCGCCTCGTTCTCCTGGTACTCCTACTCCCCCACCCGGGTGCGCCACCCGTACGTGCGCGGCGCCCTGCTGGAGATGTACCGCGAGGCCAAGGCGCGCCTGGGCGACCCGGTCGAGGCCTGGGCCGACATCCAGTCCGACCCGGTCCGCCGGCGTAGGTACCAGCAGGCGCGCGGCAAGGGCGGGCTGGTGCGGGCGACGTGGGAGGAGGCGACGGAGATCGTCGCCGCCGCGCACGTGCACACGATCAAGGAGCACGGCCCGGACCGGGTCGCCGGCTTCTCGCCGATCCCGGCGATGTCGATGGCCTCGCACGCGGCCGGCGCCCGTTTCCACTCGCTCATCGGCGCGCCGATGCTGTCCTTCTACGACTGGTACGCCGATCTCCCGGTCGCCTCCCCGCAGGTGTTCGGGGACCAGACGGACGTCCCGGAGTCGGGTGACTGGTGGGACGCCGCGTACCTGATGATGTGGGGCTCGAACGTCCCCGTCACGCGCACCCCGGACGCCCACTGGATGGCCGAGGCCCGTTATCGCGGCCAGAAGGTCGTCACGGTGTCCCCGGACTACGCGGACAACACCAAATTCGCCGACGAATGGATGCATCCGCACCCCGGTACGGACGGTGCGCTGGCCCTCGCGATGGGCCATGTCATCCTCAAGGAATTCTTCGTCGAAAAGCAGACCCCCTTCTTCACGGATTACGTCCGCCAGTACACGGACCTGCCTTTCCTGGTGTCCCTCACCGAGACCGGACAGGGCCTGGTTCCGGGGAAATTCGTCACCGCCGCCGATCTCGGCCAGGAGACGGAGAACGCGCAGTGGAAGACCGTGCTGGTCGACGACGCGACCGGCGAGCCCGTCGTTCCGAACGGGTCGCTCGGCCACCGCTGGGGCAGCGACGAGAAGCCCGAGTGGAACCTCGACCTCGGTGACACCGTTCCCCGGCTGACCTTCCACGGCACCGCCGACGAGAGCGTGGAGATCGTCCTCCCCCGCTTCGAGGACGACGAGCGGGGCGGCACGATCCGCCGCGGCGTGCCCGCGAAGCGGCTGGGCGGCAAGCTGGTCACGACCGTCTTCGACCTGATGCTCGCCCAGTACGGGGTCGGCCGCGAGGGCCTGCCCGGCGTGTGGCCCACCGGCTACGAGGACGCGAGCGCCCCGGGCACCCCCGGCTGGCAGGAGTCGCTGACCTCGGTCCCGGCGGCCCAGGCGGCGCGCGTGGCCCGGGAGTTCGCGCAGACCGCCGAGCAGTCCCGCGGACGCTGCATGATCCTGATGGGCGCGGGCACCAACCACTGGTTCCACTCCGAGACCATCTACCGCTCCTTCCTGGCGCTGCTCACCCTCACCGGCTGCCAGGGCCGCAACGGCGGCGGCTGGGGCCATTACGTCGGCCAGGAGAAGTGCCGCCCGGTCACCGGCTGGGCGACGCTGGCCGCGGCCTCCGACTGGTCGCGCCCGCCGCGCCAGATGATCGGCGCGGCCTGGTTCTACCTGCACACCGACCAGTGGCGCTACGACACCCTGCCGGCGGAGGCACTCGCCTCCCCGCTGGCCAAGGGCGCCTTCGAGGGCATGACGGGCTCGGACTGCCTGGCGGCGAGCACTCGGATGGGCTGGATGCCCTCGTACCCGACCTTCGACCGCAACCCGCTGGAGCTGGGCGAGGCCGAGGACCCGGTGGCCTCCGCCGTCGAGCAGCTCAAGAGCGGCGCGCTCGGTTTCGCCGGCGAGGACCCGGACGCCCCGCACAACTGGCCGCGCGTGCTCAACGTATGGCGGGCCAACCTGCTGGGCTCCAGCTCCAAGGGCAACGAGTACTTCCTCAAGCACCTCCTGGGCACCCACTCCAACCTGCCCGAGGACGGGCCGCGCTGCACGCCGAAGGACGTGACGTACCGGGAGGAGGACGTGGAGGGCAAGCTCGACCTGCTCATGTCCATGGACTTCCGGATGACGTCCACGACGCTGCTGTCCGACGTGGTGTTCCCGGCGGCCACCTGGTACGAGAAGCACGACCTGTCCTCCACGGACATGCACCCCTTCCTGCACGCCTTCACCCCGGCCGTGGACCCGCCGTGGCAGGCCAGGTCCGATTACGACGCCTTCAAGGGGCTGGCCGAGCGGTTCGGCGAGCTCGCCGGGACCCACCTGGGCGTGCGCAAGGACCTGGTCGCCACCGCCCTGCAGCACGACACCCCGGGCGGTGAGATGGCGCAGCCCGGCGGGGTCGCGCTGGACTGGTCGAAGGGCGAGTGCGAGCCCGTACCGGGCCGGACCATGTACAACCTGGCGGTCGTGGAGCGGGACTACGGGGCGGTCGGAGAGAAGTTCGCCGCGCTCGGCCCGCTCGTCGACACGCTGGGCGTGACCACCAAGGCGGTCACCTTCGACGTGGCCGAGGAGATCACCTACCTCGGTGCGAAGAACGGCACGGTCCGCGGCGGGGTCGCCGACGGCCGTCCGCGCCTGGAGACCGCCCAGCAGGCCTGCGAGGCGATCCTCTCGCTGTCCGGCACCAGCAACGGCCGGCTGGCCACGCAGGGGTTCGAGACCCTGGAGAAGAAGGTCGGCACGCACATGGCCCACCTGGCCGCCGAGGCCGAGGGCAAGCGGATCACCTTCGCCGACACCCAGGCCCGCCCGGTCCCGGTGATCACCTCGCCCGAGTGGTCGGGCTCGGAGTCCGGCGGGCGCCGGTACACGGCCTTCACGATCAACACCGAGCACCTCAAGCCCTGGCACACCCTCACCGGCCGCCAGCACTTCTTCATCGACCACGACTGGCTGCACGAGGTCGGGGAGTCCCTCCCCGTCTACAAGCCGCCGCTGAACATGCACACCCTGTACGGGGAGCCCGAGCTCGGCACCGTGGACGAGAAGGCGAAGTCGGTGGCCGTCCGGTACCTGACCCCGCACAACAAGTGGGCGATCCACAGCCAGTACCAGGACAACCTCTACATGATGACCCTGGGCCGCGGCGGCCAGACGGTGTGGATGTCCCCGCAGGACGCCGACGCGATCGGGGTCGCCGACAACGACTGGATCGAGGCGGTCAACCGCAACGGCGTGATCACCGCCCGCGCGATCGTCTCCCACAAGATGCCGCCCGGCACGGTCTACATGAACCACGCGCAGGAGCGCACGGTCGGCGTCCCCAAGACGGAGAAGACCGGCCGCCGCGGCGGCATCCACAACTCGCTGACCCGGGTGATGCTCAAGCCCACCCACCTCATCGGCGGTTACGCCCAGCTGACCTGGGCCTTCAACTACCTCGGCCCGACCGGCAACCAGCGCGACGAGGTGACGGTCATCCGCCGCCGCGACCAGAAGGTGGAGTTCTAACAGATGCGCGTCATGGCACAGGTCGCGATGGTCATGAACCTGGACAAGTGCATCGGCTGCCACACCTGCTCGGTCACCTGCAAGCAGGCGTGGACCAACCGGCAGGGCACCGAGTACGTCTGGTTCAACAACGTCGAAACCCTCCCCGGCCAGGGTTACCCGCGCCGCTGGGAGGACCAGGAGAAGTGGAAGGGCGGCTGGGAGCGCACCCGCTCCGGCAAGCTCCGCCTCAGGGCGGGCGGCCGCCTCGCCAAGCTGGGCAAGATCTTCGCGAACCCGGACCTGCCGGAGATCGGCGACTACTACCAGCCGTGGACCTACGAGTACAAGAACCTCACCGAGGCTCCGGCGGGCGACGACATGCCCACCGCCCGGCCCGTCTCCCAGGTCACCGGCGAGCCCATCGACAAGATCGAGTGGGGTCCGAACTGGGACGACAACCTCGGCGGCGCTCCCACGCACGCCCCGCAGGACCCGATGATCGAGAAGATCCGCGACGAGGTCGGCGAGAAGATCCGCTTCGAGTTCGAGCAGAGCTTCATGTTCTACCTGCCGCGCGTCTGCGAGCACTGCCTCAACCCCGCGTGCGTCTCCTCCTGCCCCTCGGGCGCGATGTACAAGCGCGAGGAGGACGGCATCGTCCTGGTCGACCAGGACCAGTGCCGCGGCTGGCGGATGTGCGTGACCGGATGCCCGTACAAGAAGGTGTACTTCAACCACCAGACCGGCAAGGCCGAGAAGTGCACCTTCTGCTTCCCGCGCATCGAGGTCGGCATGCCGACGGTGTGCTCGGAGACCTGCGTGGGCCGGATGCGCTACCTCGGCGTGATGCTCTACGACGCCGACAAGGTGGCCGAGGCCGCCGCCGTCGAGGACGAGCACGATCTTTACCCCTCCCAGGTGGAGTGCTTCCTCGACCCCGCGGACCCGGCCGTGATCGCCGCCGCCCGCGCGGCCGGCATCACCGACGAGTGGCTCGACGCGGCCCGCAACTCCCCGGTCTACGACCTGATCGCCACCTACCAGGTCGCCCTGCCGCTCCACCCGGAGTACCGGACGATGCCGATGGTCTGGTACGTCCCGCCGCTCTCCCCGGTCGTCGAGGCGGTCGCCGCCACCGGCAGCGACGGCGAGGACGCCGGGAACCTGTTCGGCGCCATCGACGCGATGCGCATCCCCGTCGAGTACCTCGCCGCGGTGCTCACCGCAGGCGACACCGTGCCCGTGGAGGCGGTGCTGCGCCGGATGGCCGCGATGCGCGCCTACATGCGCCGCGTCAACCTGGGCGAGGAGCGCGACGAGTCGATCGCGCGGGCCGTCGGGCTGTCCGGGCAGGAGATGGAGGACATGTTCCGCCTCCTCGCCATCGCCAAGATCGAGGACCGCTTCGTGATCCCCAGCGCCGCCCGCGCGGACGCCGACGCCCTCGCCGACTCCCACCCGCTGAACGACACGGAGCAGGGCTGCCCCGTCGGCGCGCTGCCCGAGCCCCGGGTGATGCTCAATCTCGGGGACACCAGGAGGCGGCCGTGATCCGGAAACCGATGAGCGGCGATGCACTGGTGCGGCTGATCGCGGGCTGCGCACTGCAGTACCCCGGCGACCACTTCCACGACGAACTCCCGCGGCTCCGTGCGGCCCTCGCCGGGGCGCCCGCCGAACCGGCCCGACTCCTCGGGGCGTTCCTCGACGAGGCCGAGGGGCAGACCCCGATCGAGCTGTGCTCCCAGTACACCTCGACCTTCGACACCCGCAACCGGCGCTGCCTCTACCTCACCTGGTGGGTCGACGGGGACACCCGCCGGCGCGGGCTGTCCCTGGTCCGGCTGAAGCGGATCTACCGGGACTTCGGGCTGGAGTTCGCGGGCGAGGAGCTGCCCGACTTCCTGCCGGTGGCCCTCGAGTTCGCCGCCCGCGAGGAGGAGGCCGGCACCGAACTGCTGCAGGAGCACCGGGCCGGGCTGGAGCTGCTGCGCCTGGCCCTCACCGAGTCGGGGTCCCCGTACGCCGGGGTCCTTGAGGCCGTCTGCGCGACGCTGCCGGGCCCCTCCCCCGAAACCAAGGCCGAGGCGAAGGCCCTCGCGAGGAACGGGCCGCCGCAGGAGCTGGTGGGCGCGGGCTCGGCACTCGAACCCTTCGGGCCGGGCCTCGACATGCCCTGCGACCTGCCGCTCTCGGCTCCGACCGACCTTCCCTGGCCCACGACGGCCGAAAGGATGCCCGCCTGATGGACCTCCTCCTGTGGGGCGTTTTCCCGTACGTCTCGATCGCCCTGCTGATCGCGGGCACGGTGTGGCGGGGCCGGTTCGACAAGTTCGGCTGGACCACGCACTCCTCGCAGCTGCACGAGTCGCGGCTGCTGCGCATCGGCTCGCCGCTCTTCCACTTCGGCATGCTCTTCGTGGTCCTGGGCCACGTCGTGGGTCTGCTCATCCCGAAGAGCTGGACCGACGCCGTGGGCGTGAGCGACCACGCCTACCACCTGATCGCGCTGGGCACCGGCACGCTCGCGGGCGTCGCGGCCGCCGCGGGCATCGGCATCCTCGTCCACCGGCGCTTCAAGGTCCCGGCCGTGCGCCGTGCGACGCTGCGCAGCGACCACCTGATGTACTCGTTCCTGCTCGGCGCGATGGTCCTCGGTCTGACGGCCACGATGCTCAACTCGGCCGGGATGATGGACGGGTACAACTACCGCGACGGCATCTCGCTCTGGTTCCGCAGCCTGTTCACCTTCACCCCGGACTACCACCTGATGGCGGCGGCCCCGCTCGCCTTCAAGATCCACATCATCTTCGGCTTCGTCCTGTTCGCTCTGATCCCGTACTCGCGCCTGGTGCACATGTTCTCCGTGCCGGTGAAGTACCTGTTCCGGCCGTACGTGGTCTACCGCAAGCGGGACCCGAAGCAGCTCGCCAACCGCCCGAGCAAGCGCGGCTGGGAGCGGGTCTCGTGACTCCCCCCGAGGCGAACCGCCGCCCCGCCCACGCCGTCGTCCGCAGCCCCCGCCACGCGGTCGGCGACCGGCCCTTCATCGTCATCTGGGAGGCCACCCGCGCCTGCCCGCTGGCCTGTCTGCACTGCCGGGCCGAGGCGCAGACCCTGCGCCACCGCGAGGAGCTCGACGGGGCCGACGCCCGCCGGGTGATGGACCAGATCGCCGCCTTCGGCCGGCCAAGCCCGCTCTTCGTGATCACCGGCGGGGACCCCTTCCAGCGCGCCGACCTCACCGACCTCGTCGCGTACGGGACCTCGCTGGGCCTGCGCGTCGCGGTGTCCCCGTCGGGTACGCCGACGCTGACCCGGGAGAACCTCGTGGCGGTGCGGGAGGCGGGGGCCGTCGCGCTCTCGCTGTCCCTGGACGGTTCGACGGCCGGGCGGCACGACGCCTTCCGCGGGGTGCCCGGGGTCTACGACTGGACGCTGGAGGGCTGGCGGGCCGCCCGGGAGCTCGGGCTCAAGGTGCAGATCAACACCACGGTCACCCGCGACAGCCTGGAGGACCTGGCCGACATCGCGGCGCTGGTCAAACGCGAGGGCGCGATGCTCTGGTCGGGATTCGTCCTGGTCCCGACCGGGCGCGGGGAGCAGTTGGACGCGCTGACCGCCGCCGAGATCGAGGACGTCCTGCACTTCCTGTACGACTGCGGGGCGGTGATGGCCACCAAGACCACGGAGGGCCACCACTTCCGGCGGGTCGTCCTGCAGCGCACCGTCCTGGACGCGCGCGGCGAGAAGCCCGTCCTGGGCCCGCTGTACGAGCACCTCTCGGCCCGCGCCCGCGCGCTGGGCGTCTTCGACGGGGAGCACCGGGCGGTGCGCCGGCCGCCCATGGACGTCTCCTCGGGCCGCGGCTTCGTCTTCATCTCGCACACCGGCGAGGTGCACCCCAGCGGCTTCCTGCCGCTGTCGGCGGGGAACGTGAAGAACCACCCGCTGACCGCGATCTACCGGGGCTCGGCGCTCTTCACCAAGCTCCGCGACCCCTCGCTGCTGCGCGGAAAGTGCGGGGCGTGCGAGTTCAAGACGGTGTGCGGGGGGTCGCGCTCCCGGGCGTACGGCTTCACGCGCGACGTACTGGAGGCCGACCCGTACTGCGCGTACGAGCCCGGCAGCTTCCCGTATCCGGAGGACATCAGGGCTCTGGCCGAAAGCACGAGGCGCTGAACCCCTCCGCTCACATAAGTTTCATGTGGGAACATATCGACCACGGCCTCGGCCACGGGAGAACACAATGCGTTCAGTGATCGTCATCGGTGGCGGGATCAGCGGTCTGGCCGCCGCGTGGCAGTTGCGCGGCCAGGCCGACGTGACCGTCCTGGAGAGCCACGCCAAGGTCGGCGGAAAGCTCCGGACCGGCACCATCGCCGGCATCACCGTCGACGAGGGCGCCGAGTCCCTCATGGCCCTGCGCCCGGAGGCCGTGGAACTTGCCGCCGCCGTCGGCCTCGGCGAGGCCCTCTGCGATCCCGCGAAGGCCCCCACCACCATCTGGACCAACGGCGCCCTGCGCCCGCTGCCCGCCGGACACGTGATGGGCGTCCCCACCGACCCCTCCGCGCTCATCGGCACCGGACTGCTCTCCCCCGAGGGCGTGGCACGCGTCGCCGCCGAGGAGACCCTCCCGGCGACCGCGCTCACCGGGGACTGCTCGGTCACCGAGTACCTGGCCGGCCGCTTCGGCCAGGAGGCCGTGGACCGGCTGATCGAACCCATGCTGGGCGGGGTCTACGCCGGCCTCGCCGACCGGCTCTCGCTGCGTGCGGCCATGCCCCGCATCGCGGCCCTCGCGGAACAGGGCACCCCGCTCCTCCCGGCCCTGCGCCGGATGCGCGCGGCGGGCGCCCCCCGCTCGGGAGCCGTGGCCGTCCAGGGCGTCGTCGGCGGCACCGGGCGCTTCCCCGCGGCCGTCGCGGAAGCCTGCGGGGCACGCATCCTCACCGGGACGACGGCCCGCTCCCTCCAGCGGATCGCGGGCGAGCGCTGGCGCGTCCAGGCCATGACCGGCGACGGCGCGCTGACGATGGAGGCCGACGCGGTCGTCCTGGCCCTGCCCGCCTTCGCGGCGGCTGAACTGCTGCGCCCGCACTCCCCGCTCGCCGAGGCCGAACTCTCCTCGATCCCGCACGCCTCGACCGCCGTCATCACCATGGCCTTCTCCCGCGCCCAGGCCCACTTCCTCCCCCAGGGCAACGGCTTCCTCGTGCCGCCGGTCGACGGCCACACCCTGAAGGCCGCCTCCTTCCTCTCCAACAAGTGGTCCTGGCTGCACGACGCGGCCCCCGAGACCTTCGTGCTGCGCGCCTCCATCGGCCGCATCGGCGAGGACGAGCTCCTCGGCCGCCCCGACCGCCACCTGGTCCGCTCGGCCATCGCCGAGCTCCACCACGCGGTGGGCCCGATGGGTGAACCGCTGGCCACCCGCGTCACCCGCTGGGACCGGGGCCTGCCCCAGTACGGCGTCGGGCACCGCGAGCGCGTCGCCCGCATCCGCGAGGCCGCCGGGAAGCTCCCCGGCCTCGCCCTGTGCGGAGCGGCGTACGAGGGCGTGGGCGTCGCCGCCTGCGTCGCGACCGGGCGCGCGGCGGCCAGGCAGATCCTGGCCCAGCCGTAGACAGCGGCCCCGGGGCCCGGCCCTTCGTATCGGGCGGGTATCGGAGAGCGCTTGATTCCCCATCCGATCGGTGCGCGGGGCCGCGATGAAGGGAACCACGGCTTCCGCGGCCCTATCGTTCCTTACCGGTACCCGTCCCGCCCGCCGAAACGGAGTCGTCCCCGTGTCCTCCCCCACCCCGGCTCACGCCGCCCCGCGGCCCGTCCGCGTGCTGCTGGTGGAGGACGACGAGCTGATGCGGCGCTCGTTCACCGTCTCCCTGGAGCGCTACGGGTACACCGTGCGGGCCGCCGCCGACGGACTCACCGGCCTCGAATCCTTCCGCGACGAGGACTTCGACCTGCTCATCCTCGACGTGATGCTGCCCGGCCTCGACGGGATCGGCCTGTGCCGCAAGGTCCGGGAGACCAGCCTGGTCCCCGTCCTGATGATGTCGGCGCGCGGCGACGGACTGGACATCGTCGCAGGCCTGGAGGCCGGGGCGGACGACTACGTGGTCAAGCCCGTGGACACCAACGTGCTCGTGGCCCGCATCCGCTCGCTGCTGCGGCGCGCCACCTACGCCCCCGCCCCGGCGGCGGCCGGACAGCCCGCGGCCGACCCGGCGGGACCGGCCGAGGGCGAACTGCTGGCCTTCGGGGACCTGACCATCCACACCGGCGGCCTCGACGTGGCCGTCGGCGGAACCCCGGTGGCGCTGACCCCGACCGAGCTGAAGCTGCTGCTGGAGTTCGCCGCGCACCCGGGGATCGTGCTGGAGCGGCACACCCTGCTGCGCAACGTCTGGGACTACGGCTGGGACGGCGACAGCCGGGTCGTGGACCTGTGCGTGCAGCGGCTGCGCGGCAAGCTCGGCCGGGACCGGATCGAAACGGTCCGCGGTTTCGGCTACAAGCTCAGGCGCTGAGCGCGGTGACCTCCTTCGATCAGCAGCCCCGGCCCCGGGTGACCCTGCGCTGGAAGATCGCCGCGTTGGCCGCCGCCACGGCCGTCCTGGTGGCGGTGGTCGTGGGCCTCCTGGTCCACTCGTGGACCGCGGGCGACATCCGGCACCGGGCCGAACGGCAAGCCTTCAACAGCGTGACCTCGGCCATGGACGTGTACCGGCGTACAGGAACCCTCACGAGCGACGCCCAGCTCGATCCGGTCGATCTGCCCTACGCCCTGCAGAAGCCGGCCGACGGCAGGGCGAAGGTGTCCTACGGCGGGAACGTCCCCGGAACCATGGACCCCACCGTCTGGGGCGCCCAGCGGGTCGGCGGTCCCGGCAGCCCCGTGCTGGCGGTCCAGGTCACCATCCACACCGAGTTCCACGAGCTGTACCGGCTCGACCTGACCATGGCGGTGGCCTCACTGATCGCCCTCACGGTCATCACCCCCCTGGCGGCCTTCGGGGCCGGGGTGCTCGCCCGCCGGCTGAGCCGGGTCTCCGAGACCGCGGTCCGGATCTCCGCCGGCGACCTGGACGCCCGTACCGGTCCCACGCGGGGCCACGACGAGGTGTCCGACATCGCCGCCACCGTCGACCTCATGGCCGACACCCTCAGCCGGCGCCTGCGCGACGAGCGCCGGTTCACCGCCGACGTGGCCCACGAACTGCGCACGCCCGTCGGAGGCCTGCTCGTCACCGCCGACCTGCTTCCGCCGGGAGAGACCGAGGACCTGCTCCGGGCACGGGTCCGCGATCTGCGCGGCCTCGTCGAGGACCTGCTGGAGATCTCCCGGCTCGACGCGGGCGCCGAACGGGCGGTCCGCGCCCGGGTCCCGCTCGGTGCGGTCGTCGCCGACACCGTGACGCGCACCGGACTGGCCACCGAGATCGACGTCACCGGGCAGGGCGGCAGCGTGGAGACCGACCCGCGCCGCCTCGAACGGATCGTCGGCAACCTCGTCGTCAACGCCCACCGGCACGGGAAGGGCCCGGTACGGGTCACCGTCGAGGACCGCACCGTCGTCGTACGCGACCACGGCCCCGGATTCCCCCCGCACCTGCTGCGCGACGGCCCGCGCCGCTTCCAGACGGGTGCGGCGGAGCGCGGTGCGGGCCACGGCCTGGGCCTGACCATCGCGGTGGGCCAGGCCCGCGTCCTCGGCGCCGAACTCCGCTTCGCCAACGCCCCGGACGGCGGCGCCGTGGCCACCCTGCGCCTGCCGGCCTGACCGCACGGCGGCCCCTCGGCTACAGGACCGATACACACCGGAGCGGCCCCCGATACCCGGTGGCCCGGGCCCCCGATACCTCCCCCCGACACCCTTCGGAGTGCCGTACCCGCACCCGAAGAGGAGTCCCCGTGACCGCCGCCCCCCTTGCCCCGCACCCGCACCACGCGCCGACCGGCATCGCGGCCGCCGCCACCGGCCTCTCCAAGGTCTACGGCAGCGGTGACACCCGGGTCGTCGCCCTGGACGGGATCGACATCTCCTTCCGCGAGGGCGAGTTCACCGCGATCATGGGCCCCTCGGGCTGCGGCAAGTCCACCCTGATGCACTGCGCCGCCGGCCTCGACTCCTTCTCCTCCGGCTCCGTGCGCATCGGCACCACCGAACTGGGCTCCCTGAACGACGAGCAGCTCACCCGGCTGCGCCGCGACCGGATCGGCTTCATCTTCCAGGCGTTCAACCTGCTGCCGACGCTGACCGCGCTGGAGAACATCACGCTGCCGCTGACCATCGCCGGCCGCAAGCCCGACCAGCAGTGGCTGGACCACGTGGTGTCGATGACCGGACTCTCCGACCGCCTCGGCCACCGTCCCGGGCAGCTCTCCGGCGGGCAGCAGCAGCGCGTGGCGGTGGCCCGGGCCCTGGTCTCCCGCCCCGCGATCATCTTCGGCGACGAGCCCACCGGAAACCTCGACTCCCGTGCCGGGGCCGAAGTCCTGGGCTTCCTGCGCAGCTCCGTGCGCGAGCTGGGCCAGACCGTGGTCATGGTCACCCACGACCCGGTCGCCGCCGGCTACGCCGACCGCGTGGTCTTCCTCGCCGACGGACGCCTGGTCGACGAGATGCAACAGCCCACCGCGGACCGGGTCCTGGACCGGATGAAGGCCTTCGACGCCCGTTTCCGCAGTACGAGCTGACCCCGCCGCGAGCCGACCCGCCGCGCTCCCGCACCGCACCAGCCGTCCGCCCGCTCCCCCCGGGCCCGCCTCCCAGGATCCGCATCCCCATGTTCCGTACCGCCCTGCGCAACGTTCTCGCGCACAAGGCCCGCCTGCTGATGACCGTGTTCGCGGTCATGCTCGGCGTCACCTTCGTCACCGGCAGCCTCGTCTACGGCGACAGCCAGAAGCAGGCCAACACCGACCGGGCGAGCGCCGGCTACGACCGCATCTCCCTCGAAGTCTCGCCCAACGGCGGCGCGTCCGGAGCCCCGCCCGCCACCCTCGACGCCCGCACCGCGACCGCCCTGGCCGAGGTGCCCGGCGTCGCCGCCGCCGCGGGCCGGGTCGACGGCTTCGCCGCCGTCACCGACCGCGAGGGCCGGCTGCTCGGCGACAGCGCCTTCCGCAAGGGCCGCAACTTCGCCCCGGGCAAGGACGGATCGGACCCGGCCTACTCCTTCAAGGAGGGATCCGGCCCCGTCGGCGCCAAGGCCGTCGCCCTCGACGAGGGCTCCGCGGCCAAGAGCGGCTACCGCATCGGTGACACCGTGCGCGTCGGCACGAGCACGGGCGCCGAGCCCTACCAGCTCAGCGGCATCTTCCGCACCGACGCCTCGAAGCTCCCTCCCGGCGGCAGTCTCGTCCTGTTCGACAACGCCACCGCCCAGCAGCTGTACCTCCAGCCCGGCCACTACTCCGCCATCGAGATCACCGCCGTACCCGGCACCGACCTGACGCAGCTCCTCAGCAAGGTCGAAGCGGTGATCCCCAAGGACTCCACCGCGGTGACCGGCGCACAACTCGCCCGGCTCCAGGCGAACATGGCCTCCGGCGACAGCGACACCATGAGCCAGATCATGCTGGGGTTCGCGGCGGTCGCCCTGTTCGTGGCCACCTTCCTCATCTCCAACACCTTCACCATGCTGGTCGCCCGGCGCACCCGGGAGCTGGCCCTGATGCGGGCCATCGGCGCCACCCGCAAGCAGGTCCGCCGGATCCTGCTGACCGAGTCCGTCCTCGTCGGCCTGATCGCCTCCGTGGCCGGCATCCTGGCCGGCACCGGGGTCGCCGCCCTGCTCCAGATCCTCTTCCCCTCCGCCGACAGCACGGACGCCCCCCTGGTCCTCGCCCCGTCCACGGTGGTCATCGCGCTCGCGATCGGCACCGTCCTGCCCGTGCTCGCCGCCTGGATGCCGGTGCGCCGCGCCATGGCCATCCCGCCCGTCGCCGCCCTCGGCGCCGCCGAGCACGCCGGGCCCGCCCGCATCGGCTCCCTGCGCACCGGAATCGGCGCCGCGATGGCGCTCACCGGAGTGATCGCGGCCCTGTACGGAGGCCTCACCACCGGCGAGGACGCCCGGGCGGTCATCGGCCTCGGCGCGGCCCTCGCCCTGACGGGCACGATCGTCCTCATCCCGCTCCTGTCCCAGCCGTTCACCGCCCTGGTCCGTCCGGTCGTGGTCCGCTTCAGCCCGGTGCACGGCGACCTCGCCGCCCGCAACACGGTGCGCGACCCCCGGCGTACCGGCGCCACCGCCTCGGCGCTCGCCATCGCCCTCGCGCTGGCCTCGGGCCTGTCCGTGCTCGGCGCCTCCGCCACCCAGTACCTCGACAGCGCGACCAACCACGACATCCTCGCCGACTACCTGGTGCAGAGCACCCAGGGGGCGCAGCGGATGACCCCGGCCACCGCCGAACCCCTCAAGAAGCTGCCCGGCGCCACCTTCAGCCCCCTCAACCAGTCCACCGAGTACCAGGTGGGCGGTGTCCGCTCCGTCCTGACCGGCGTCGACCCCGCCGCCATCGGGCGCCTGGCGCGCTACGACGTGACCGAGGGCTCACTCGACGGCCTCGGCCAGGGCAAGATCGCCGTCGCCGACTACAAGGCGAAGGCCAACGGCTGGAAGGTCGGCCAGAAGCTCCCGGTGAAGCGGCAGGACAAGCAGGGCGAGGTCACCATCGGCGCGATCTACCACGCGGACGAGCAGAGCAAGGTCCTGCCCAGCATCACCGCACCCGACACGCTCGTCGCCCGGTACGACCCCACGCCGAGCACCGATGCGATCCTCGTGGCCACCGCGGGCGGACCCGGCCGGGCCCAGCTCGCAAGCGTGGGCAAGGCGCTCGGCGACAACCCCTCCCTGTCGGTCCTCGACAAGGAGGGCATCCGGAACGAGGACAGCAGCGGCATCGGAAACCAGCTCAACATCTTCTACGCCCTGCTCAGCATGGCCCTGGTGATCGCCGCCCTGGGCATCGCCAACACCCTGGCGATGTCCGTGCTCGAACGCCGCAAGGAGATCGGCACGCTCCGCGCCCTCGGCCTGGACCGCACCGGGGTGACCCGCATGATCCGCATCGAGGCCCTCCTCGTCGGAGCCCTCGGCGCGACCGCCGGCACCGTGATGGGCGTCTTCACGGGCTGGGCCCTCGGCAACACCCTCCAGGAGAGCGTCGCCGGATACGCCCTGGTCATCCCCTGGGGACAGCTGGGCCTCGGGGTGCTGCTCGCCCTGGGCGGCGCCCTGCTCGCCTCCCTGTGGCCGGCCCGCCGGGCCGCCGGCGTCGACATCCCCGCCGCCACGGCCGCCCAGTGACCGCTCGCGCGTGACCGAGAGGGCGTGAGCGAGCGTGCGCCCCACCCCCGCGTAACCCGGATGGGTCAGCGCGGGGGCGGGGCGCGCGACACGCGCACAGGATGAAGACATGCCCACACACGCCTTGCGGGTCGCCGCTGCCGCCGCCACTGCCGCCGCACTGCTCGTCACCAGTGCCTGTTCCGACGGCGGGGACAACGAGAAGAGGGGCAAGGACGGCGCCGCCCAGGGCATCAAGAAGCCCAAGTGGGGCGAGTGCCAGGCCCCCACCCCCGCCGAGGGGGTCGGCCAGGTCCCCGGCAAGGACTGGGAGTGCGCCGTCCTCGACGTCCCCCTCGACTACGCCGAGCCGGAAGGGGAGACGATCCCGCTGGCCCTGATCCGTGCGAAGGCCCGGGACAAGAGCAAGCGGCTCGGCTCGCTCGTCTTCAACTTCGGCGGCCCCGGCGGCTCCGGCATCAGCACCCTGCCCGGCGCGGCCAAGGACTACGGGGCCCTGCGCGAGCGGTACGACCTCGTCAGCTTCGACCCGCGCGGGGTCGGCCGCAGCGCGCCCGTGCTGTGCGAGGACGACAAGCAGCTGGACGCGTACTACGCCGCCGACTCCAGCCCCTCCACGCCGGAGGAGGAGAAGCAGTTCCTCGCCACCTCCAAGAAGTACAAGGAGGCCTGCGAGGCGAAGTCCGGCAAGGTGCTGCCGCACGTCGGCACAGAGAACGCGGCCCGCGACCTGGACCGGATCCGCCAGGCCCTCGGCGACGAGAAGCTGAACTACTTCGGCATCTCCTACGGCACCGAGCTCGGCGGGGTCTACGCCCACCTCTTCCCCAAGAACGTCGGCCGGGCCGTCTTCGACGCCGTGGTCGACCCGACCAAGAACTCCGAGGAGGGCGCCCTCGGCCAGGCCAAGGGCTTCCAGCTCGCGCTCGGCAACTTCGCCCAGGACTGCGTGGACCGCGGCGATGCCTGCCAGCTGCAGGGCAGCACCGCCAAGGAGATCGAGGCGAACATCATCAAGCTCCAGAAGGAGCTGGCGGTCAAGCCCATCCCCGGCTCCGGCGACCGGATGCTCACGGAGGACGCCGCGACCAACGGCATCGCCTTCGCCCTGTACTCCAAGGAGGCCTGGCCGCTGCTGGAACAGGGGCTGGACGAGGCCGACGGCGGCCAGGGGCAGTTGCTGCTCGCCATGTCCGACGCGCTGAACGGCCGCGACCCGAAGGGCACGTACAGCAACATCGGATCGGCCAACACGGCCATCAGCTGCGCCGATTCCAAGGACCGCTACACCCTCGCCCAGACCAAGGCGAAGCTGCCGGAGTTCCGTGCCGCCTCGCCCGTCTTCGGGGACTTCCTCGGCTGGGCCATGATGAGCTGCACCGACTGGCCCGTCGCCGGCGCGTGGAACACCCCGGACGTCTCGGCCCCCGGCTCGGCGCCGATCCTGGTAATCGGCAACACCGGTGACCCGGCGACCCCGTACGAGGGCGCCCGCAAGATGGTGGAGCGGCTCGGCCCCGGCGTCGGCGTGGAGCTCACCTTCAAGGGCGAGGGGCACGGCGCCTACAACAGCGGCGACCCCTGCGTGCAGCAGGCCGTGAACTCCTACCTGCTCGACGGGAAGGTGCCCGGCGCGAACACGGTCTGCACCGCCTCGAAGTCCCCGGCGCCGACCGCGCCCGTCTAGGCCCCGCTCCAGGGACCGGAACACACCGGAGGGGCCGTACCCCGCGCGAGCGAGGTACGGCCCCTCCTTGTGACTTCTAGTAGACCGGCTTCTCGGGCTCGATCTGGTGGACCCAGCCGATGACGCCGCCGCCGACGTGGACCGCGTCCGCGAAGCCCGCGGACTTCAGGACCGCGAGGACTTCCGCACTGCGGACACCCGTCTTGCAGTGCAAGACGATGCGCTTGTCCTGCGGCAGGTCCTGGAGGGCGGTGCCCATCAGGAACTCGCCCTTGGGGATCAGCTTCGCGCCGGGGATCGAGACGATCTCGTACTCGTTGATCTCGCGGACGTCGATGATCTCGATCGGCTCGTCGTTGTCGATCCACTCCTTGAGCTGCTTGGGAGTGATCGTCGAGCCGAGCGCGGCCTCCTGGGCCTCCTCCGACACGACGCCGCAGAAGGCCTCGTAGTCGATGAGCTCGGTGACGGTCGCGTTCGGACCGCAGACCGCGCAGTCGGGGTCCTTGCGGACCTTGACCTGGCGGTACTGCATCTCCAGGGCGTCGTAGATCATCAGCCGGCCGACCAGCGACTCGCCGACGCCCGTGAGGACCTTGATGGCCTCGGTGACCTGGATGGACCCGATGGACGCGCAGAGCACGCCCAGCACGCCGCCCTCGGCGCAGCTCGGGACCATGCCCGGCGGGGGCGGCTCCGGGTAGAGGCAGCGGTAGCACGGGCCGTGCTCGGACCAGAAGACCGAGGCCTGGCCGTCGAAGCGGTAGATCGAGCCCCACACGTACGGCTTGTTCAGCAGCACGCAGGCGTCGTTCACGAGGTAGCGCGTGGCGAAGTTGTCCGTGCCGTCGACGATGAGGTCGTACTGGCTGAAGATCTCCATCACGTTGTCGGCTTCGAGCCGCTCTTCGTGGAGGACCACGTTCACGTACGGGTTGATGCCCAGCACGCTGTCGCGGGCCGACTCGGCCTTGGAACGGCCGATGTCCGCCTGGCTGTGGATGATCTGGCGCTGGAGGTTCGACTCGTCGACCTCGTCGAACTCCACGATGCCCAGCGTGCCGACACCGGCCGCGGCCAGGTACATGAGGGCGGGCGAGCCGAGGCCGCCCGCGCCCACGGCCAGCACCTTGGCGTTCTTCAGGCGCTTCTGGCCGTCCATCCCCACGTCGGGGATGATCAGGTGGCGGGAGTACCGACGGACCTCGTCAACGGTGAGCTCAGCAGCTGGCTCTACCAGGGGTGGCAGCGACACGGGGACTCCGTAGATGATTAAGTCTTAACGGTGGTTCTTCCCGTAACACTGCCACGCCCTCCTTCATTCCGAGACACCCGGTCCGATCCGCGAGACGATTTCGTCCCAGTACCCGGGCATCGACGCCCAGGGATCCCGGTCCGCGGCCCCGCGCCGGTCGGTGAACCAGATGGTCCCCGCGCCCTGCCAGCGGGCGATGCGCAGAGCCTCCTCCAGGTGCGTGCGCGGTACTCCGTGCACGAGGTGGCAGAACGTCTCCGGCGGATGGTCCGCCGTCCACTCCGCCACCTGCGACCAGCGGTAGTCGGCCCAGGTCCCGGAGAAGGTGACCAGCTGGTCGGCGGTCTCCGTGTACCCCTCGCAGGGGTGGGTGCCGTGTCCGAGGACGATCCGCAGGCCGTCGCCGAGTCCCCGCAGGGTGTCCGTGACCCGGCGCACGGAGGCCAGTTCCGCCTTTCCGGCCGGGGCGTCCGCGAGGTAGAAGCCGTCGGCCCCGTACCAGTCGCGGAAGCGGTGGGCGTCGGAGACGAGCTCCCCGAAGGACCGCTCCCCGTTCCGCAGGGCGAGATGCCCGAGGACCGCGCCGCCCGCGTGGTGGAGCTTGGCGGCGGCCTCGGTGCAGTGGGGGTCGGGCCGGCCGCCCGGCCCGTCCGTGACGTTGAGGACGGCCCAGTGCAGCGGGGTGCCGGGCCGGGTCAGCTCGCCCCACTCCACCGGCGCGAGCAGCGGATGCGCGTACCCCGGCACTCCCAAGCCGAGCCGGCCCGCCTCGGTGGCCGCCTGGCCGGCGGCCGGCGGGGTGGTCAGATGCGGCACGCCGCCTCCATCCAGATGTCCGCGAGGGACTCCTCCAGGTTGATGCGGGGCCGCCAGCCGAGCCGGTCGCGGGCGGTGCGGACGTCCGCCTGCTGCCAGGCTCCGCAGCCGTCCGGGTAGGGGTACGGGGGCTGGGCCGTCGCGGCGGCGAGCTGCTCGGCCGTGGCCTCGGAGCGCGGGGAGCCGATGGCGGCGAGCCCGGCGGGCCGGCCGGGGTGGCCGTGCGCCTGCGGGTGCTGGGCGTGCTGTCCGTGCTGTCCGTGCTGCGGTACGTCGATCTCGTGCAGCGAGCCTCCGTACCCGGCGACCCGGGCCAGGACGGCGGCCGCGTCGCGCAGCCGGACCGCGCGGCCGGTGCCGATGTTGACGACGCCCTGGGCCGCGGAGAGCGAGGCGGCGTGCACCGCCCGCGCCACGTCCCGTACGTCGACGAAGTCGCGCTGGACGCCGAGTCCGCTGAGCTTGAGCTCGCCGTCCCCGGACTGCATCGCGCGCCGCATGGCCTCGGCGAGCCGGCCGAGGGGGGATCCGGCGGGGGTGCCGGGGCCGACGGGCGAGAAGACCCGCAGCACGACGGCGTCGAGCCCGGAGCCGAGCACGAGCTCGGTGGCGGCCAGTTTGCTGACTCCGTAGGGCCCTCCCGGTCTGGGCACGGCGTCCTCGGCCGTGGACGACCCGGGCTGGCTGGGCCCGTACTCGGCGGCGCAGCCGAGCTGGACGAGCCGGGCGCCGCAGCCGCTGCGGCGCAGCGATTCGCAGATCGTGGCGACGGCGACCGTGTTGTGCCGGGTGAGCTCGCGCGCACCGCCCCGGGTGGCTCCCGCGCAGTTGATGACGACGCCCGGGTGGACGGCGTCGAGGAACCGGGTGAGCGCGCCGGGGCTGCCGGTGGCGAGGTCGAAGCGGACGTCGGCGTCGTCGCCGCGGCCGAGCGCGGTGAGCTGGACCGCGGGGTCGGCGAGCAGCCGGTCCGCGACGTAACGCCCGAGGTATCCGTTGGCTCCGATCAGCAACACCCTCATCGCGCGGCCCCTTGGTTGGTTGGCTGGCCGGTCATGTCCTGTGTCTCCTTGCTGGATGGGTGGATCGGGGTAGGGGGTACGGCGCTTCGGTGTCTGCTTCCGAAGGTTTCATGGCCGCTGCGCGTGCGCGGAGGCCCGCGACAGCGCGAGGACGGCGGGTACGAGCACTCCCACCGCGGCGGCGAACGGCGCCGCCGGGACCGGGAGCAGGGCCAGTACGAGGGCCAGGGCCGCCGCGAGGGCTCCGCGGGGGGCTCCGTGCCCGAGCAGCAGCCGGGTCAGGAGGAGCAGCACCGCGAGCGGTACGGCCACCGCCAGGGGGGTCCCGGCCAGGGCGGCCGCCCCCGCGGCGGCCGCGGCGTACAGCGCGAGCGTCCCGAGGAGCAGCGGTCTCACCCCGTCGGCGAAGTCCTCCAGGGCCCGGCTCCCGGCGAGCCGGCGCCGGGCACGGGCTGCGAAGACCGCACCGGCGAGGTGTCCGGGGGCGACGGCCACGGCCAGCGCGATGCCGAGCGGGGTGCCGTGGCGGTGGACGGCCCAGCCGAGGGCGGCGGCGGCCAGCAGGTACACGGCGGCGGGGTACCGGCCCCCGGCGGCCCGGCCGGGCCGTCCGAGCGCGGCGACGGTGACGAGCACCGCGAGGGCTCCGGCCCAGGGCACCCCGGCGGCGGCCGCGCCGAGGGCGAGGGTCGCGGGCAGCAGCGCGTAGCCGAAGCCCCGTACCGCCCTGGCGCGGACCGGGATCCCGGCGGGCGGCTCGGGCGGGGTTCCGTCGCGGGGGGTCCGGGCGTAGAGCTCCTCCGCGAGGGAGAAGACGTCCCGGTGGCGGAACCGGGCGGCGGTGCGGTCGGTGATGCCGTGCGCCTCCAGCCCGGCGGCGATCTCCAGCGGGTCGACGGCGTGCTCGCAGAGCTCCCGGTGGCGGTGGAGCAGCGCCTTGACGGGATCCCCGCCGGGGCGGGCCCTGCGGGGCGGGGGCGGGGTCGGGTCCATGGGAGGGATGGCTTCGTCCAGGGGCACGGTCACGCGGAGGCCTCCGAAGCGGCGGTGTGCGCGGCCCGCGCGGAGGGCACCATGACGGGGTCCGCGCCGGGGGCCGCAGACGTGTCGGCCTCCGGGCCGGCGGCGGGCCGCACGGCGCCGGCCTGCGCGTCGGCCCCGGCCCCGGCGGGCGGGGTGGCCGGCGCCTCCTCCGAGGGGGCCGGCGGGGTGCCGGGTCCGGGGTGGGGGGTGGCCCAGGTGGGGGTGGCCCAGTGGCCCGGGACGCGGGCCTCGGGCGGGTGCTCGAAGGGGACCCCGGCGTCGTCGGTGCGGGCCGGGCCGTGGGCCAGCAGCCGCAGGTAGGAGTCCTCGAAGGCGGCGACGTTCTGCTCGACGGTGAAGAGTTCCAGGGCCCGCGCCCGGGCGGCCGAGCCTAGCCGCTGGGCCCGTTCGGGGTCCCGCAGCAGCGTGATGCAGGCCTCGGCGAGCGCGCGCGGATTGCGCGGCGGCACCACGAGCCCGGTCCCGCCGATCACCTCGACGACGGCGCCGACGTCGGTGGACACCGTGGCGCGGCCGCAGAACATCGCCTCGGCCAGGGTGATGGGGAAACCCTCGATCACGGAGGACAGCACCACCACCCGCCCGGAGCCGTACGCGGCGGCCGGTGACGGCACTTCGGGTCCGCCGATCTCCTCGAAGGTGACCGGGTTCTCGCCGACCGCGTGCGCGTCGGCGGCCTCGTCGGGGAAGAGCTGAGCGGCGAGCGAGCGGCAGTCGGCCAGGTAGCCGTGGCCCACCGCGTGGTTCTCCGCCCCGGCGGCGGTCGTGAAGATCCGCAGCCGTGCGCGCGGTTCGGCCCTGCGCACCTCGGAGAAGGCGTGCAGCAGCGCGATCAGGTCCTTGGCGGGGTCCACCCGGCCGACCCAGACGAGCGTGTGCGGGTCCCCGCACTCCGGGTCCTCGCCCACCGCGGCGAATCGGTCCGCCTCCATCCCCGGGTAGACCGTGCGCAGCCGCTCGCGGGAGGCCCCGCAGCGTTCCTGCCAGCGCCGGGCGTGCGCGTTGCCGGGGGTGAGCAGGTCGGCCTGGGCGTAGATCTCGCCGGCCAGCCGGGTGTGGAACGCCGCGAGCAGGGCCCGTACGGCCGGCCGTTCGTCCCGTGCGGACTGCTCCAGATAGTGGGCCCGGAGCTGGACCCCGTACTCGGTGACCAGGAGCGGCACGCCGAAGAAGCGTTTGGCCAGGAGCCCGGGGAGCGCCGCCACCCCGCCCGCGGCCGCGTGGCAGACGTCGACCTCGCGCAGGTCCTCGTACCAGTCCAGGGACAACGGCCGCAGCATCCGCTCCAGTTCGTCCACGAACTCCAGCAGGTCCGCGACCTGCGCCCGCTGCACCTCCCTGCTCGCCTCCGGGGCGCGGCAGGCGGATTCCACGGCCCGTACGGCCGTCTCGGAGCGCAGCGCGGCGTACAGCCCGCCCTGTTCCGAGGCGAGGGCGGCCAGCCCGTACAGCCCGTCGGCGAACCGCACGGGGTCGGCTCCGCAGATCCCGCGGACCAGTTCCGTGAAGGCGGCGGCGAAGCGGCGGCGCTCGCGGCGCCGGTAGCTGCGCCCGTCGTCGGCCGGCGCCCACAGCGGGGCGGTCCGCACCCGGGTGACGTGGGAGGGCAGCGGCACCCGGCCGCGCTCCTCCTGTTCGGCGCTGCGGCTCAGGGCGTAGAGCTCGAACTCGTGCTGGGGAAGCCCGCGCACGAGCCGGTCGCACCACAGCCTCGCTTCCCCCGTGGCATACGGATAACCACCTTCCGTGAGCAGTCCGATCCGCACGAGTGGCACCCCCGATCTCCCGTTTCAGGCGGTCTCCGTCGGTCCGGCGACCCGCCGGATACGAACTCAAGCGGATATGCCGAAGGCGGGAGGGGCCGTTGTGCGGGGCGCCCCCGGAAGGGGGTTAATGTGGTTAAATTTCCGTAACGGTAGCGGTGGAGGACGCGTAGAACAAAT